>NZ_CAMXYR010000001.1 GCF_947253225.1 uncultured Anaerococcus sp.
CGTCGGCAGCGTCAGATGTGTATAAGAGACAGGCTCAGGATGTTTTTAATATTTAGCCTTTTATTTTCACTATAAGTGAAAATCTGATATATTATTTAGTAAAATAAAACATATAAAAAAAACCTTGAGATTTGCTCTCAAGGCTTTATTTGCTGTACTTATTAAATTTTTTTAACTAAAATGTAAATCCAAAATATTTTTCAACCGCCTCGTGTTGGGTACCAAATTTTAGTTTTTCTACTTCATCAGCTCCCATAATTATCTCTACTAATCTTAGGGCAAGGTAATTTGTTACTGCTGCTCCTCTTCCTGTAGTGATGTTCCCATCGGTTACCACGATTTGGTCATCAATATATTCACCAGTATTATCCATCTCATCTTTCATAGATGGGAAAGAAGTTGCTTTTTTATCTGTAAGAACTCCTGCTCGGTTTAGAACTACAGGACCTGCACAGATTGCTGCAAGAATTTTCCCTTCTTGGTTGAATTTTTTAATTAATTCTATTACTTTATCATTATCCCTAAGGCTGTAGGCTCCATTGGTTCCTCCAGGAATATAGAGACCCATATAGTCATCAGGCTTGATTTCATCAAACATAAGATCAGCCTTATAGGAAACATTCTGACTAGTTAGAAGATTTAGGTCTTTTTCTGTTGAGGCTAGCTCTACTGTAATTCCAGCCCTCCTTAAATAATCTACTACTGTTAAGATTTCTATAGTTTCGTTGCCATTGGCAACTACAATTAAAAATTTGTCCATATTTTCTCCTTTATTTTCTACTTGTGGTAGGGATGGTTGTTGATTATCCTGTAGGCCCTATAAATTTGCTCTGCAAGAATTACCCTCATCAATTGGTGGGGATAGGTCATTTTCCCGAAGGATAATTTCTTATTTGCCCTTGCACTAACCCTAGGACTAAGACCGTTTGATCCACCTATCACAAATACCAAATCCCTACCAAAGCCTTCCAGCATTTCTTCTTTTATAAAGTCAGCAAAGCTCTCGCTAGTCATTTCCTTGCCAAGTATTTCAAGACTTACTAGGTAGGCCTCATCCTTGATTCTTGCAAGAATCCTATCAGCTTCCTTATCTTTGATTTCCTCTAGCTCTTTTATAGATAAATTTTCTGGTGCCATCTCATCTGCGACTTCTATAATTTCTATTGCATTGTAGGCCTTCATCCTCTTTAGGTATTCAGATATGGCATCCTTGTAGAATTTTTCCTTGATTTTTCCAACTGCTACAATCTTTATATTCATTAATCTTCCTTGATATAGGAGATAAAGGCCTTATACACTTGGCTAAAGCCTTCTTTAACTAGGGAATCTTTGATGAAATCTTTAATTTCTGAAGTCTTGTAGACTTTTCGTGATCCAGAATGAATTGCTTTTACAACATCATCTACGATTATTGCAAGGTCTGACGAATTTAGGTCATACTTGTGCTCTCCAGCTGCATTTTTGATAGACCTTTCAATTTTTTCTCTAGCAAATTTTTCTATAGCTCCAGATTTTTTGATAACATAGGTTGACTCTTTATCCTCTAGCATTTCTCCTACAAGATCTGTATCGAGAGTTTTCAAATCATTTTTGATATCATCTAGGCTAATATCATTTTCTTGCATATAGCTTTTTATCAATTGGCTTAATTTAGTCATCATTTCCTCCTAAAGCTCTTTTTATAATTATACCCAAGATTTTCCTTACTAAAAAAATTGGCAGATATCTCCGCCAATTTCTTAATTTGCCCTAAGGGCTTCTATAGCTGATAATCTAGTGGCTCGTCTTGCTGGAATGTATCCTGCGAGAACCCCAACCATTGAAGAAAACCCTACTCCTACTAAGGCAAGCCAAATAGGTATTAGGATAATCTTTGCTGGACTTCCGTCGCCTGATGCGAATATATCAGCATTTGCTGCTAAAGAATTGATTACAAGGCCTACAAGTATGGATATTAAAAGACCGACTATCCCTCCAAAAAATCCAATAAAGCCTGATTCTATCAAAAACAAAGACCTAACATCATCAACAGATGCTCCAATAACCTTCATTACCCCTATCTCTTTTTGCCTTTCGTAAATGCTCATGAGCATAGTGTTGATTATACCAATCGCCGAAACTATAAAGGCAACTGAACCTATACCACCTAGGATTAGGGTAACAATCATATTTGTTTTCTTAATTTCTTCTGCAGAATCGGAGGATGATTGAGTCTGAAAGCCAGCTTTTCTGATATCATCTTCAATTTGCTTTAATTTTTCAACATCTTCTACCACAACCTTGAGATTGTCATAGGCAATTTTATCTCCAGCTTTATGATCAACTGGTCTACCCTGATTGTCAAAATTCTGGTTTAATTGAGAGTTGGCAAGCTTCTTATCTTCCTTTTGGAGCTTCTTATAAAAATTCTCATTTACAACAGAGGACCATCCATCAAAGAAAGACTTAGAGTTCATCTTGCCAGCAAGCTCTATTGGAATATCAACAAATTGAGGTTTATTTTCATCTTTGTTCTCATCATCCTTGCTAATAAAGTTAACCCCATCGTCATTTTCATCTCGCCATCCCAACCTTAAAAGGTACTTGTGGGCTTGGTAGTCGAAATCATTGACGGGATCTTCCGAATATCCACCAGAAGTCTTTTTCATTTTGGAGGCCTGAACCTGAGAGCCTATCAGAATCTTATCCTCAGACTTAGTCATCTTCTTTCCCCAGACCAGCATATCGCTTGTGATTTTATCTATTACCCTATCGGGTACTACTTGAATTTCTCCACTAAGGGTATAAGACTCATCATCCTTGGCCAAAATTTGACTATAAAAAGTCTTGTAAGGAATAACCGCCCTTATCCCCTTTATTTGTTCGAGTTTTGAAATACTAGCTTGATCTACCTTGCTCGTACCTCCGTTTCTTTCCGTAAGGATTGTAATGGAAGTTAGACTACCGAAAGAATCTATCATGTCTTTTTGTTGCTGGTTGATTCCTAGAGCAAAGGCCATCATTAGGATGATGGAACTAGCTCCGATAACAACAGATAAGATGGTAAGAATTGTCCTAGATTTCCTTCTAACTAGGTTTCTTAGGGCCATCTCCAGCCTATCACTGATCTTCATCTTCTAATAATAGCTCCTCATCCTTTTTAGCCTTTCTCTTTTTCCTAAATAAGATTATAAGTAGAACTAAAAGAACTAGGAGTCCTCCCCAAAGAAACGGACTATGGAAAACTGAAGAGCCTGTATCTTGTGGGGCATCTCCAATCATTTCTCCAGTTTTTGGATCGACCATTCCAGGTTCTGTCATGCTTGCTCCAACTTCTTTTTCAAAGTCTTTGACCTCTGTGTGTTCCTTGCCTGTGGAATCCTTGTAAGTGATTTCAATCTTGCCCTTTACCTTGCCTTCTTTTTCTGGAGTTAGGTTAAAGGATAAGCTTTCTTGGCTTCCTGCATTGAAATTTCCAATAAATCTCTCGTCCTCATCTACAGTAAATCCTTCTCCCTTGACCCTAAACATCACAGTGTTGAGGTTGTCCTTGCCTGTATTGTAGAGGTTTACAGAAACTGCTGTGGGACTTCCTTGACTTAGCTCGTCCATCTTAACCTTACCAAAGTTAATTCCAGCCTCTTGGACAACAGGAATACCGATAGATTCTTGTGTCTTGTATTGGTTGCCCAAGTAATCCTCATACTCCATAGTCAAATTTACTACATAGCTTCCAGGATTTGCATTTGGTAGAACATTCATATCAATACTCTTACTAGTCCAATTCCAAGGGTATAGGGCTGCTACATAAAAGGTATTAGACCTTCCAATTGGCGTAAAAACTGACCCATCACTTGTCAGATTAGCGTTATTTTGACCTGAACTCTGAGGGGCAGAAGCCAAAGTCTGATCTATTGTAACCTTGAGATTGTAAATAGTATTTTCGTTGTTGGTGTTGTAGAGGGTGAAGGTCAAATTGAAATTCTTACCAGCTTCTACAATATTAGGACTTAGTTCATAATTTGAAATTATAAGCTTGGGTTGGTTGACTATGCCATTGTTGGTTGTTTCTTGTTGGCTAGAGCCTGTCCCAGCTTGACTGTTTGCTTGGTTTTGTGTGTTATCTTCACCCATCATTTTCCAATACCTCATCTATAGTATATTTTTCGTGGACTTTTTCTAGGCGTCCGTCCCTCATAAAGAGGACCTTATCTGCAAATTCTGTCATTTCATCATCATGGGTTACCATGATGAAAGTCTGCTTATTTTCTCTGATAATTCCCTTGATTAACCTCATAATCTCAAAACTCGTCTTGGTGTCGAGGTTTCCTGTCGGTTCATCCGCAAAAATTATCCTAGGTCTGCCTACAAAGGCCCTTGCTATTGAAACTCTTTGCTGTTGACCACCAGAAAGTTCATTTGGCTTATTATTCATCCTATCGGCAAGCCCAACTTCTTTTAAAATTTTGTAGGCTTCTTTTTTTCTCTCTTCCTTACCAAGACCCTTAAAGGTCAAAGGCAAAGATACATTCTCCCAAGCTGATAAGTAGGGAAGGAGGTTGTAAGACTGAAATACAAATCCAACATTCAAGTTCCTAAATTTTGTAATTTGATTTTCATTAAGGTCGGTTAGAGATATATCTCCATATTTTATTGTTCCCTTAGTCGGTCTCTCAAGACCTGCCAACATATTTAGAAGGGTAGACTTGCCCGAACCGCTCGTGCCGAGAAGGGCGACAAACTCCCCTTGATTTATATCTAGGTCGATCCCATCTAGGGCCTTTATAATATTATCACCTAGCTTATAATATTTTTTTAGCCCCCTAATTTCAATTAGGCTCACGCTTATTCCTTGTTCTCTTCTTCCTTTTTGAAGTGAGGGTTTTTCTCCTTTATATAGGTCTCATACAAGTCTTTATCTAATACTATATCAATCTCACCAATAAGGTTTTCGACATTATCTTCAGTAAACTTCCTCTTAAAGCTATAAAGTCCATCAGAATCATCTGCCGCAAAGATTCCGCCCATATCATAGTAGGTGTAGCCATTTTCTGCTGCATATTTAACTTCTTCATAATTTATTTGGTAGTTTTGCCCGAGGTCCTTATGGTCATTACTAGAACCTCCATAAAGAGCAAGAGCCCTATTACCATAACAAATAAGCATGGACGTACACACTGGCTCTCCCTCATAGAAACATCCAGATAGTCTTATTTCATCCTTGAAATTATCATAAAGACTTTCAAAATATGAATAAGGTCTATGGTTGATACCAGCTCTTTGGGCAGTTTCTACTGCTTGCTTATAGAGAATATCAACTCCTTTCTTATCAAGTTCTCGGGTTTCGATGCCATCCCTATAAGATTTTCTTGTATGCTTTCTAGTATTTTTGGAAAATTTAGCAAATATTTCTTCAGCATCCCTTCCGTTTATATCCAAAACCATATTCATAAGGGGTTGGGAAGAAGTTGTCTTATCATGTCTAATAATAATTCCTTTTTCCTTATATTTTTCAACTAAATCTTCATCCATTCTTACTAGAGGGTCAATCCTTAGTAGAAAACCGTCATTTTCCCTCGCAAAATCACTAGCTTCTTCAATAAGTTTCATGACAAGGTCAATATCATTAAGGTCTGCCACAGGTCCTCTAGTTGCATAAAAGAAATTCTTACCCACCTTGCTATCTCTTATATAAATAACAGATAAGGCTCCCTTAATTTCGCCTGCTTCTTCTACATAGAAATACACGCTATTCCAGTTCGCTTTAATATTTGCCCAACGCATATCTTGCATGAAATTCCCATAAGGTGAATGCTTGATAAAGTCGTTATATTTTTTCACCAAGTCAGGATTATTTTTATCTAAAATCATATATTGCTCACTTTCAATTTTCTAGTAACCAAACTGTTATGGTCTATACCATACATTTACTTAATTATAACAAGAAGATAGATTTTTTTCAATATTTTTCTTTCCCAAGTTCTATTGGTAAATAACTCTTCCTTCTTCATAAAACCAGGTAATCTCCCTATATTCTCCATCATAGATTTTAAAAATCTTATCCATAGATTCTGATAGTCCATCCATGCTTTTCATCTTGTCGTAGGAAGTCCAAAATAATTTCCCTTCCCTATTCTCCTCGATTAATTCTCCAGAAAAATCGCTCGTCTTATAAATAAAACCAAGATCCCTATTCTCTCCATAAATCCAACTAATCACACCAACAAGCTCTGGATTTTTGATATCGAGATTGGTCTCCTCCTTGGCCTCTCTTATAACGGCATCGGTAAGGCTCTCTCCTTCTTCAACCTTACCACCAGGAAAAGTAAGACCTTCCCAGCCATATTTTTTGACCTTGTCAAGAACAAGAACCCTCTCATTAACTTCATCACAAATCATTACCATATTCATAAGTTTAGTTTGCACTTTTCTTTCTCCTATATTTCTACCTTATAAAATCAAGACAAAATAAATACAAAAAAAGTGAGCCGAAACCCACTTTATTCTTTTATAATCTTTCAAGCTTGATTTTTATAAACTTATCGTTTAGCTCTATATCTTCGCTTGCTAGTTCTTTTCTTTCGAATTTGTCTGCTAGAGTTTCTTTTTTGATTTCATCAGCAAATTTTTCCAAAGATTTAGCTAGGTCATCATCAGCTTGGTAGGAAATATTTATCCTATCTGTAACTTCAAAGCCACTATCTTTTCTCATATTTTGAACTTTTGATGTAAATTCTCTCGCATATCCTTCATCACGAAGGTCTTCTGTAATTTCTGTATCAAGGATTACAAAGACGTTGCCGTCCATTTCTACATCAAAACCTTCCTTGGCTGTTATCCTGATGTCGAGATAGTCTTTAGTAACTTCAAATTTTGTATCTCCCAGAGTGATTTCTTGTGGACCTTTTTCTACTGCTTCGATAAAGTCTTTAGCATCAAGGCTTGCTAGGAATTTGGCAAAGGCGTTGACTTGTGATTGGAAGATTTTTCCTACAACCCTAAAGTCTGGTTTTAGGAAGTAGTCCATAAAGTCTGATAGGTCATCTTCAAAGTCCACTTCCTTGACGTTAAGTTCCTCTTTGATAAGGCCTGTAAGGTCTGAAATCTTTTCCTTGTAAGCACCATCTACGATGATTTTTGCAAGAGGTTGACGAACCTTGATGGTTTCTTTTTCTCTTGAGGCACGACCAAGGTTTACCATCTTTCTTACAAGGTCCATTGCCTCTTCGAGGTCTTTGTCTACCATGCTTAGATCAGCTTCTGGAAGTAGGCTTGTGTGAACTGTTTGTTCGTCAGTTAGGGACCTGTAAACTTCTTCTGCTATAAATGGTGTGATTGGTGCTATTAGTTGTGAAATTGTAAGGATTGAGTAATAGGTCGTCTTATAGACTGCCTTTTTGCTTGCAGTAAGGTCTTGGGACCAGAATCTCTTTCTATTTCTTCTGATGTACCAGTTTGACAAATCTTCTACTACAAAGTCTGAGATTATATGAACTACCTTGTTGTAGTCAAAGACTTCCATATATTGGGTGTAGTCCTTGATTAGGGTGTTTAGTTTTGAATATAACCACTTGTCAATTTTTTCTAGGTTGATATCATCAAAGTTTGCTATATCTTTGGCTGTAAGCTTGTCGGTATTGGCATAAAGGCCAAAGAAGTTGTAGACATTCTCAAAAGTCCTAAAGAAGTTATTCCTAACTTCGATCAAGCCCTTTTCGTCAAATTTAGTTTGCATCCAAGGTGGTGATACATAAAGAGAATAAAATCTTACGGCATCTGCCCCGTATTTATCAAAGAGGGCAAATGGATCGAGGGTATTTCCTCTTGATTTACTCATCTTTTGACCATTTTTGTCAACTACTAGGTCATTTACTAGGACGTTTTTGTAAGGGGCTTTTCCTGTTGTTATTGTGGAAATTGCCATTAGGGAATAGAACCAGCCTCTTGTTTGGTCGATTCCCTCACAGATAAAGTCTGCTGGGAAATATTCTTCAAAGTCATCCTTATGTTCAAATGGATAGTGAAGTTGGGCAAATGGCATAGCTCCAGAGTCGAACCAAACGTCGATTACGTCAGGTACCCTGTGCATGGTGCCTCCACACTTATCGCACTTGATTGTAACATTGTCCACATATGGTCTGTGAAGTTCTATATCTTCAGATATGGTTTCGTTAGCACGTTCTTTAAGTTCTCTCCTTGAACCTACTGTGTCAGTATGGCCACAATCATCACATTTCCAGATATTTAGTGGAGTTCCCCAATATCTTGACCTAGAGATTGCCCAGTCTTTTACATTCTCAATCCAGTTGCCAAATCTCTTATCTCCGATAGTTTGTGGGAACCAGTTGACTTCTTTGTTGTTTTCCATCATAGCCTTTGAGAACTTGCTCATTTCGATATACCAAGATGGTTTTGCGTAATAGACTAGTGGGGTGTGGCATCTCCAGCAATGTGGGTAGTTGTGCTCTATAGTTTGCTTAGCAAAAACCTTGCCCTCTTCTTGGAGGTGTCTCCAGATTTTTTCGTTAGTGTCGAAGATAAATTCGCCTTTCCAAGGAGTTTCTGTAAAGTTTCCTTCAAGGTCTACTGGTTGAACAAAGGCAAGATTATATTTTCTTCCGATTTGATAGTCGTCCTCACCAAAGGCTGGAGCAGAGTGAACTATTCCTGTACCATCTTCTGCAGAAACATAGTCGGCAAGGGTTACTATGAAGGCCCTTTCTTCTCCAACATTCACATATGGCATAAGTTGGTCATATTCCCAATATTCCATTTCTTTGCCAGCAAATTCGTCTACTATTTCATATTCCCTATCTCCCATGAGTTTTTCGACAAGGGACTTGGCACAATAATAGTAAGAGTCATCTTCCTTGACAAAAACCTTAGCGTAGGTTAATTCTGGATGAACTGAGAGGGCAACATTTGATGGAAGAGTCCAAGGAGTTGTTGTCCATGCTAGAAAATATTCATTAGCTGTCCCTTTTTTCTTAAATTTGACAGTAAGGGTGATTGTCTTATCCATTTGGTAGCCTTGGGCAACCTCGTGGCTAGCTAGACCTGTTCCACAACGAGGGCAGTAAGGCATAACTTTTGCTCCCTCATAGATGTAGCCATTCTTGAAGGCCTTATCTAGGAGGTACCATTCTGTTTCTATGTAGTCGTTATCCATTGTTACATAAGGCTCATCCATGTTGTAGAGAAAGGCCATCCTGTCGGACATCTCCCTCCAAAGGTCTGAATATTTCCAGACAGATTCCTTGCATAGGTGATTGAATTTCTCTATTCCATATTCTTCTATATCATTTTTGTCGTGGAAACCTAAAGTTTTCTCGACTTCGATTTCTACTGGCAGACCATGAGTATCCCAACCTGCTTTTTTGAGAACCTTGTAGCCCTTCATATTTTTGTACCTACTAGTCATATCCTTTAGGGTACGAGCTATAACGTGGTGGATACCTGGCTTACCATTGGCTGTTGGTGGTCCATCAAAGATTATGTATTCTTCTGCATCCTGTCTTGTTGTGAAAGTTTTTTCAAGAAGGCCAAGGTCTTTCCAATATTGTTCGACTTCGCCCTCCCTTTGTCTTACCTTCTTGCTGTCTAAAGATTTGAATTCTGACATACTTACTCCTTTAAAATTTCTAAAAAATAAAACCGCCCTTAAAAAGGACGGTCCACCGTTTTAATAAACAATTTAACGCAATTGCAACGTAATAAACTACTAATTCATTTACTAGACTAGAAGATGATCTTCACCTAGCACGCCTCTAGCAGCTTTCACCTACCCTGCCTCTCTTTTAGATTAATCCTAAGTTACTCTTCTTCATTTCGTCCTATTTAGTTAATAATATAATACTAATAAAGAGGTGTTTGTCAAATACCTCACTAGATATGCCTAATTATTTTAAACTTCTCCAAATTGTAAATATCAAAATCGTCGATATTTGCCTTGTCCTTGGCATCTGCAAACATTTGGTAGTCACTTTCATAGTCATTTCTATAAACTATTACAGGATTGTTGGAATAGTTTAGGTAAAGACCGTGGTATACTCCGAAGTCTTCCATCTTTTTGATTGGCATAACCTTATTAATTTCTAAAACTTGGATATATATATCATCCAAGTCCTCTTCCTTTATGGCAAGAGCATTGTTGAAAATTCCGAGATTCACTGTTTCATAAATCACATCTAAGGCGATATTGGCACGAGTAGGATAAATTGAACCAGATCTTTCTCTCTTATCTGCCTTACTTATTTCAATAATTACACCATTGTGATTGTCCTTAAATTCCTCATCATATCTGTCTAGGTATTTTCCTGTTTCAAGATAATATCTTAAGGAATCAAAGGCTAGTTTTACTAATTTGTCCATATTCATTATAATAACTTTTCTATATCCTTTTCCATATTCTCAGGCTTCTTATTTGAGCCAAACCTTGCTACGACCTTGCCTTCTCTATCAACTAAAAACTTAGTAAAATTCCACTTGATTGCCTTAACTCCAAGTCCATGTTGCTCATCCTTGAGGAAGGTATAGAGAGGGGATTCGTTTTCGCCATTTACATCAATTTTCTTAAATCTATCAAAGCTTGTCCCAAATTTTAAGGAACAGAAGGCATCAATTTCTTCATCAGATTCTGGGGCTTGATTTGCAAATTGATTACAAGGAAAATCTAAGATTTCAAAACCTTGGTCCTTGTATTTTTTGTAGAGGGCTTCAAGAGCATCATATTGCTTTGTGAAGCCACAGTGAGTTGCAGTATTTACAATTAGTAAAACCTTACCCCTATATTTTTCAAGAGAAATTTTATTATCATCTTTATCTAAAACTATAAAATTATATATACTGGTCATATCATTCTCCTTCTTTCTATATCCATTATACAACTTGCTTCTGATATTTCAGAATATTGTTTTTATAATTTCTCAAAGAAAAACCACCAACCCACCTTCTCTAAGAATTATTACATATCAAGGAGAGATAAATGTTCAAGAAAACAATGGGTCAGTGGTTATTTATTTTTTTATTAAGACTTATTTATCCCAAGCTGGTAGCCAAGCACCCTTGGTGATTTCTTCCATGTCTTTTACTGTTTCTTCTGTTTGATAGTATTTAACAAATTCCTTATAGGCTTCGTTGTTTTCATCTTCTTTTCTTGCTGCTATCAAGTTAATGTATTGTTTTACAGAATCTGCTTTAGGGTCTTCAACAAAGATTGCTTTTTGTTTATCTAGTCCAGAATCTAGGGCAAAGGTATCATTTACTGCTGCCACATCAACATCTTCAAGGCTTCTTGGAGTTTGAGATGCATCCATTTCAACTAAGTCTAGGTTTTTAGGATTTTCTTTTACCTTATCAAGACCAATCAAATCTCCAGGTTCTCCATCAACTTTGATTAGTCCAGCTTCTTGGAGTAGGAATAGGGCTCTTGATCCGTTTGATGGATCATTTGGTATAGCAATTTTTGCTCCTTCTTTTAATTCATCTAGGGATTTTAATTTATTTGAATATAGTCCCATTGGAGCAAGCATTGTATTTCCTATAGAAATAAGGTCAGAGCCTTTTGACTTATTAAATTCATCTAGGAATTTGTAATGTTGGTAGGCGTTTAGGTCTATATCTTTTGCAAGAAGAGCCTCATTTGGTTGGCTGTAGTCTGCAAATTTTACAAGTTCTACCTTGTTGCCTGTTGCTTTTTCGTATCTTTTGATAACTCTTTCCAAAACTTCGTTGTACTCACCAACTACCCCTATTTTGATAGTTGTTTTTCCGTCTTTGTCTGTCTTAGCTTGTTCAGTTTTAGCTTCCTTGCCAGCTTCTTTTGTCTCATTGTTCTTTGCTCCACAAGCACTGAAACCAACTAATACAGCAAGTGCTAGAGCGATTTTTGCGATTTTTTTCATTATTTCCTCCATTTTTTTATTTTTATATTATTAAAGATTTCTAATCTTAATAACCTATCTTGGTTTGAATATTGGGATTACTGCTCCCTTGTATTCTTTTTCAATTATTTTTTTTGTTGCGTCTGTTAGGTAGTAATTATTTACAAAGTTTTTGATGTCTTCATTATCCTTATTCTTTTCCTTGACTGCTATCACATTAATGAAGTTTTTGGCTCTTTCATTATTTGGATCTTCAAGAAATATTGCATCTTTAGTTGGAATGAGTCCTGCTTCCATTGCCATGTCTGAGTTAATTAGTGCTATGTCAACATCTTCAAGGGCTCTTGAAACTTGGTCAGCTGGAAGTTCAACAAAGTCAAGGTTCTTAGGATTTTCTTCTATATCATATAGGGTTATGAAGTCTCCAGCATCTTTTTTAATTTTTATCACTCCAGCAGATTCTAGGATATAGAGAGCTCTGGAATTGTTTGATGTCTCAACAGGAATAGCAACCTTTGCTCCATCCTTCAAATCTTTTATATCTTTAATTGTTTTTGAATAAACCCCCATAGGTGAGATTATTGAATCAGCAAGATAGGTAAATCCTGCCTTTTGGTTTTTATTGTAATCTTCTATAAATATATAAGTCGCAAAAGACGAAAGGTCAATGTCTCCATCCTTTAGAGCGTCGTTTGGTTGGTTGTAGTCATTAAATCTTACAAGCTCAATCTTCTTACCTGTATCTTTTTCATACCTTTTGATGGCATCTTCATATTCTACATTTCTCTCTCCAACGACTCCAAGCTTTAGTGGTTTGCTTGTTTCTTTTGCAGGTTCTTTTGCACTATTTTTCCCTGCCCCACATCCACCTAGTAAAATTACTAGGCCAAGTATGGACAAACTTTTAAATATCTTCTTCATCTTTCCTCCTAATGGCTAGTTTTTCTAATTAATAGATTGCTCACTGCCTGAATTATAAATACTATTATCAAAATAATTACAACTGATATTAGAACAACATCATCCTTATATCTTTGATATCCAACAGCTATGGCGAGATCTCCTATTCCACCTCCACCGATAAGTCCAGCCATAGCAGTTAGACCTAAAAGTGAAATTAGAGTTATAGATGAGGCTCTTATTAAGGAAGGAAGTCCTTCTCTTAAATAGACTGATATAATTATCTCAACAGGGTTTTTGCCCATAGCTTCTGCAGCTTCTATAACTCCAGCGTCTACTTCTGCCAAAGCTTGTTCAACTTGCTTAGCAAAAAATGGCACGGTTGAAAATATTAGTGGTACAATTGCAGCAGTTGGTCCAATCCTTGTGTTAACAATCGCCTTTGTAATTGGAGCAATCAAGGCTAGCAATATTACAAAAGGTATTGCCCTAAAGGTATTTGTCAACTTATCAAGAATGGAATAAAGGATCTTATTTTCGAGAATCCTGCCCCTATCTGTTACAACAAGAATGACCCCAAGTATTAGTCCAAATATTCCTGCAAATATTGCAGAAACAACCAGCATATACAAGGTTGCCCAAGTTTCTTCTACTATCCTATCTGAAATTGATAAGGCATAATCAAAGTATCCCATCTTTACCTCCTAAAATTCTTACTCTTACTTCTCTTTCATCCAAATACTTAAACACTTCTTCTAAATTTTCATCCTTACCCTTGAAGGTTACAATCAAGTTTCCTACAGGAGTTGCACTAATAAATTCGATATTAGCCGCAAGAATATTTGTCTTTATCTTAAACTTATCATAGATTTCATTGATAAGAGGCTCAGTCGTGCTTGCTCCAAGATAATTTAGCTGGACTAGGGTTTCATCTTCTCTCAAAATCCCAATATTTTCTTTAACGTCTGCAATAGTTTGGTCGACATTGGTTGAAGTTTCTACAAACTCTCTTGTGAGCTTTTCCTTAGGATTTGAAAAAATTTCTAAGGTTGTTCCCCTCTCAACGACCCTACCATTTTGCATAACTGCACACTTGTTGCAAAGCTCTTTTACAACTTCCATCTGGTGGGTAATGATAACTATGGTAAGCTTCAATTTCTCATTCAAGTCCTTTAGAAGAGCTAGGATTTGTTTGGTTGTCTTTGGATCTAAGGCACTTGTAGCCTCATCACAAAGAAGAATCTCAGGCTCAGACGCCAAGGCCCTAGCTATGGCACATCTTTGTTTTTGTCCTCCAGATAGTTCTCTAGGATAGGCATCTACCTTATCCCCAATGCCTACAAGGTCTAAAAGCTCTTTGGCTTTTTTTATCTTATCTTGCTTAGAAATTTTAGCCTTCTTTATAGGAAAAATTACATTATCCAAAACTGTAAGATTATTCAAGAGATTAAAGTGTTGGAAAATCATCCCTATCTTTTTTCTTTTTTCTCTTAGTTCTTTATTGCTAAGGTCTAAGAGCCTTTCCCCATTAACAAGCACTTCACCAGAAGTAGGTCTTTGGAGGAGATTTATTGTTCTGACCAAGGTTGACTTACCAGCTCCAGAAAATCCTACAATTCCATAAGCGTCTTGCTTTTCAATCTTCAACGAAACATCATCGACTGCCTTAAAGCCATCAAAGTCGACTGTAATATTGTTTAACTCAATCATAATACCTTCCTAAAATAATAATAAAAAAAGTCCCCAGTTTCCAATAGGAAACTAAGGACGAAAATTCGCGTTACCACCTTAATTCATAGACATTCACACACCTATGCTCTCATCAAGTACATACATACTCTACTTCTGTAACGGGAAGAACCGTACGACTCTAATATCGAATCGTCCCATCAAAGGCCATCTTCATCTAAATCCTAGTTCACCCCTTTCACCAAAACAGGGCTCTCTGTACAACCTCAACCTAGATTACTCTTCTTTTCAACTGGTTTATAATTTCTATCTCATTTATGGATTAATAATACCACGGAAATTTTTCTCTGTCAAATAATTCTTTAACTTTTTGTGTGAATGTTGGATTTCAGGTATCTTAATCAAATAACATATTTTTTCGTTATAGGTAATTAAAAATTTTTTAATGATAATTTACCCTTAAAAAATAAGTAAATTTTCTTTTTAAGACCATAAGTATTATAATATAACATGTAACAAATAAAGGGAGGTAATATGGTAGTATATAATCCAAAATCTAGCAAGGCTAGTGAATTTATTAACCATGAAGAAATTTTAGAAACTATCGATTATGGTAGAAAAAATGCCCATAATCGTGATTTAATCATAGATATATTAAATAAGGCAAAAAAGGCCAAGGGTCTTAGCCACAGAGAGGCTTTCGTTCTCTTATCTTGTAAGGAAGATGATTTGAACAAGGAGATTTTCGCCCTAGCAAGGGAACTTAAACACAAATTTTATGCCAATAGAATCGTGCTTTTTGCTCCCCTCTACCTATCAAATTATTGTGTAAATGGGTGTTCTTATTGCCCTTACCACGGTCAAAACAGGACAATTCCTAGAAGGAAACTAACTCAAGATGAAATTCGTCAACAAGTTATAGCTCTCCAAGACCTAGGCCATAAGAGACTTGCCCTAGAAGCAGGTGAAGATCCAATAAATAACCCACTAGAATACATACTAGAATCAATCCACACCATTTATAACATCAAACATAAGAATGGTGCTATTAGAAGGGTTAATGTAAACATTGCTGCAACTACAGTTGAAAATTATAGGAAACTTCACGAAGCAGAAATTGGCACCTATATCCTTTTCCAAGAAACTTATAACAAAGAAAATTACGAAGCTATCCACAAGTTTGGACCAAAGTCTAACTACGAATACCACACTGAAGCTATGGATAGAGCCTTTGAAGGTGGCATTGATGATTTGGGTCTTGGAGTTTTGTATGGTCTTGATTCCTATGAATATGAATTTATCGGACAATTGATGCACGCGGAACACCTTGAGGCGAGATTTAATGTAGGTCCTCACACCATTTCTGTACCAAGAATCCAACCAGCAGACGATATAGATCCTAACGATTTTGACAATTCTCTATCAGATGAAATGTTTGAGAAGATAGTCGCTTGCATCAGGGTCTCAGCTCCTTACACAGGAATGATTATTTCTACAAGAGAATCAGAAAAAATGAGGGGCAAACTTCTTGACCTTGGTATTTCTCAAATTTCTGGTGGTTCAAAGACTTCCGTCGGTGGCTATACCTCAGATGAAACTAAGGGTAGCGACCAATTCGAACTCTCAGATAACAGGACCTTGGATGAGGTTATTGACTGGCTAATTTCCAAAGACCATGTTCCAAGCTTCTGCACAGCCTGCTACAGGATGGGAAGAACTGGTGAAACCTTTATGGGTATGGTCAAAAAACATGGTATAGGAAATATCTGCCATCCAAACGCCCTCACTACTCTTGAAGAATATGTAATGGATTATGCAAGTGAAAAAACTTCAAGAGATGCCGAAGCCTTAATCCAAAGAGAATTAGCGTCTATTCCTAATCCAAGTGTTAGAAAGTCAACTGAGGAAAACCTCGAAAAAATAAAAAAAGGTCAAAGAGACCTCTACATTTAATATGAAAACGCAAAATAGTGAGAGGGTTCACATAGGAATTTTTGGACAAACCAATTCAGGCAAGTCTACCCTCTTTAATTATATGACAGGTACAGACACTGCGATTGTCTCAAGCATTAGAGGAACTACAACTGATCCTATAAGAAAGGCCATGGAGCTTACAGACTTTGGCCCAGTGCTTTTTATTGATACTGCTGGATTAAATGATGGGACTGCTCTTGGAGAGAAAAGAATTGCAAAGACCAAACAGGTCATTGATAAGTGTGATGTCTTCATCTATTGCCTAAACCTTGGCGATGATAGAAAGATACTAACTTTACTAGAGACAACCAGAAAGCCTATCATCTATATAGCTGGCAAACAGGACCTAGATGAAGGACTTGAAATTTTTGAAAATTACAAAGACCTTAACCCCCTAAAGATAAATATAAAACTCAAGGATGACAGACTAAAAATATTTGATAAGATAAAAAAACTCTACCAAAAAGAGGACCTAAGTCTTACCAAGTCTTTGGTTAAGGAGGGAGATGTGGTTGTCTTGGTTATGCCCCAAGATAAGGCTGCCCCAAAAGGAAGGCTTATCAAACCCCAAGTGATGACCATTAGAGAGTTAATCGACAAAAATGCCACAGCAATTTCTACAAATTTGGAAAATCTTCCATCTAGCTTGGCAAGGCTTAAAGATAAGCCAGACCTTGTAATATGCGATTCTCAAGTTTTTAAAGAAACCAGTCAAATTATAGACCAAGGAACAAGGCTTACAAGTTTTTCGGTTCTTTTTTCTGCCTTCAAGGGAGATATAAACTACTTTGTCGAGTCTGTAAAAAGACTGGATTATCCTCTAAAAAGAATCCTAATTTCTGAAGCCTGCACCCATCCTCCTATAGATGAGGATATTGGAACAGTAAAGATTCCAAAGATGCTAAAGAATAAGTATCCAGACCTAGAAATTGAATTTAATAGAGGTGATGATCCAATAGACTACGATAGATATGATTTAATTATAAATTGTGGATCATGTATGTTTAATAGAGCTACTATGCTAAGCAAAGTAGAAAAAGCTAAAGAAAAAAATATCCCAATGACCAATTATGGTATAACCATCGCCTACCTCAAAGGAATCCTTGATATGGTAGAATTTCCAAGCTAAAATTAGCCCAAGGTTTCTTAAAAACTTTGGGCTTTTTTATGAGTATCTTCTTGTTTCTTTGTCGTAGGTGATTACATCTCCCCTATCTGTTACTATTTGATATCCTGCGTTTTTTATCCTAAGTTCAAGGCAAGCCCTACATTCTGCTGCCTCGTCTCCCGTACAAATTTTATTATCATAGAGAGAATATTTTTCCCTTACCATTGTTGGTGAAAGGTTTGGCATAAGGACGTTTGCTCCTGCTTGAAGGCCTCTTTCTCTACCGAGAGGATTGATTGTTCCAAGGGCAGTTGTAGCTGGTATAAGTGCATAAGGAAAGAGTATTCTTAGAATTGAGACAAGCCTTAGGGTCATTTCAAAAGAGCCATTAGGAAAATCCCTGAAGGGAGTATCATGTTGGGTCATAAAGGGTCCGATTCCAATCATAGCTGGTTGCAATTCCTGCAAAAATCTTAGGTCTTTAATCAAACTTTCAGTCGTTTGGTAGGGAGATCCAACCATAAAGCCTCCACCTACTTGAAAGCCGATTTCCTTGAGGTCTTTTAGGGCTTGTCTTCTATTTTCAAAGCTCATTGATGATGGGTGAAGCTTTTGGTAGTGGTCTTTGTCGGATGTTTCTTGCCTCAACAGGTACCTATCAGCTCCAGCTTCAAATAATCTTTCATAGGATTGATAAGACCTTTCCCCCAAAGATAGGGTTATGGCTATATCCTCATGGAGGGATTTTATTGTCTTTACAATATCAACAAGCAAATCATCGGTGAAGTGTCCATCTTCTCCACCTTGGAGGACAAAAGTCCTGTAGCCTAGCTTATAGCCAAGTTTAGCACAGTCTATGATATCTTCCTTACTTAGCCTATACCTTTCTACATTAGCATTAGATTTTCTAATTCCACAATAATAGCAGTCATTTTTACAGATATTTGAAAACTCTATAAGACCTCTGACGTAAACCTTATCGCCATAGATTTCTCTTCTTATGGCATCAGCCTTTTTGTTAAGCACATCTGTTAGACTATCATCTTCAATCCATCTTTTAAGAGTTTTATCATCATAATATTTTTCGTTTTTTAGTTGCATAAAACCTCTTACTTTCTATAAAAAAATGAGGAGACTATGCAAAAGCAGTATTCACTTCTGCAACAGCCTCCTTGGGTTTGGTAAAATAAATTCATTTATAGTATACTGCTGTTTGTTTTATTTGCAAACAAAAGCCTTATCTAAAGTTTTCAAGTTCTTCTTTGGAAAAAAGTCTATAGGGAAATTTAGACCTTTTTATCTTGGCTTTATACTCGTAAAGATTATTGGCAAGTTTGCTTGTGAAATACTCATCTAATTGGTATATCCTTGTCTTAACTTCATCAGATAAGAGACTGTTCTTATCCAAATTTTCGAGATTACCCAACTCCTTTGATGAACCATCTATAAGAAAATACAAATACTGGCTAAGATAATCGTAGTCGTTATAATCATACTTATACAAGAAGCTCTCAATAAAGGCTATCTCCTTTTCACTAAGATTTACCTCACCCCAATAAGAGCTAATGCTCTTTATAGGGAATGTATGAGTTATGGCAATTCTTGCAAGGAAAAAATATGAATCAGCCCTGAGCAAGTCATAGGCAAAGAGGTTTGCCTTTAGACCCTTATCGTAAGCTTGTCCTAGGCTTGCAAGGCTAGCTGAAGCGAAGGCAAGGTCAGGGTCTAACCCCAAGTCTTTTGACATTTTTTCTGCTACTTGTCCCATCTGCCAAGCCTTTAATAGCCAAGGGCCTGGATTTTTTGCAAAGGCCACTTCTAAATAATTAATAACCTTGTCTTTGTTTGCAATGTTTCCATATCCATTTTTATACATAAGTTTTTATCTTTCCTAAGCAGTAAATACTGCCATCTTCAACTGATTTTAGAGAGAAATCTATCTCTTTTTCAAATTTTTGGGCAAAGCCTCTTACAAATTCCTTGTTTCTAATCTCATTTCTGTAAACTAAGTTGATATTTTTAATATCTCCATCATCTATTCCTGTGATTTCCTTAATCAAATCGAAATATACAGCATTATTTACATGGAAATTACTATCAAGGTCTGCCTTTCTAATCTCAAGGTCTTTTATATAGTCCAAATTTTTCTCATAAGTAGCTTTTTCTACTAGGTAGATTGCTTCTTCCTTTCCATAAGCTTTCTCCAAATCTTCGGGGATTTTTATAGGTCTCATCTTAGCTAGGTCAACCAACATAAGGGTTGCCTTGGCTCTTGCCAAGATTTTCCCATCTTTTTCAACAAAAAAATCCCTATAAGCGTAAAATTTGTTCATGTGGGTTGGAAGGGTCGTGATTTTTATATCATATCCATTTCTTATTGGACTTATAAGGTCTATATCCCATTGATAAACAATCCACCTATACTTAGTCATATCTATATTCTCTTCTAGGATGTTGGCTTGGTCTATGCTAACATCGAGCATAAGACTTGCAAGATTTCTCAAGCTGATATTCCCATAAGAATCACAAAACATAGACCCAAGCTTATAATTTTTGCTATATCTCATAATTTTCCTTTTAGAGAGGAGCAACTTCTATAAACATTTGGGCTATGTTAAAGTAAACTATAAGCCCTAAAGAATCTACAATTGTTGTAATTAGAGGACTAGCCATGATGGCTGGGTCTAGGCCTAACTTGCTTGCTCCCATTGGCAAAAGTGCTCCAACAACTTTAGCAGTAACAACTATAAAAAGAAGGGTTACTCCGACTATTAGGGCAATTTCTAAGCCCACCTTATCAAAGAACATACATTTTAGAAAACCTACAAGGGCAAGGCATGCCCCAGAAATTAGTCCGACCCTACACTCCTTCCAAACAACTTTTGCCCAATCAGATAATTTGATATCTTGGGTTGCCATGGCACGAATAACTAGGGTTGATGCTTGACTTCCTGCATTTCCTCCTGAGTCTGTTAGCATAGGAATGAACATATTTAGGGCAATTATGGATTGAATTACTGCCTCATAGCTTCTTAATATTGTGGATGTAAATGCTGATGATATCATTAGAAACATCAGCCAAGGAATCCTATTTTTTGCAAGTTCCCATGCGCTCATTTTGCTATACTCTTCTTCTTCTGGAGTTGTAGCTGCCATGATTTGAAAGTCTTCTGTGGCTTCTTGTTCGATTATCCACATGATATCGTCAACTGTGATGATACCAACAAGCCTATTCTCGTTATCAACAACTGGAAGAACAGTAAATCCATATTTCTTAAAAGTTCTTGCCACATCTTCTTGGTCATCAAAAGTCTTTACACTAATTACATCTTCATAAAGAAGGGTAGCAATCCTCGTATCTTCATCATTTGTAACTATATTTCTTAGAGAAACATAACCGAGTAGTTTTTTTGTAGCATCTGTTACATAACAGGTGTAGACAGTTACCTTATCATTCCCGACTCTTTTGATTGTTGCAAGAGCTTCTTTTACTGTCATATCTATTTTTAGCTCTACAAACTCTGGTGTCATAAGACTTGCCGCAGAATCTTCTGGGAATTTAAGGTACTGGTTAACCTTCTTCCTCTTCTCTGGATCAGTATTTCTTAAGATTTTTTGAACAATTGATGCCGGCATTTCCTCCAAGGTATCAATCATATCGTCAAAGTCTAGCTCATCAAGGAGGAGGTTGTATTCGCTATCATTAAGACCAGTCTTAATTTTTTCCTTATCTTCTGGCTCAAGCTCAGCAAATACCTCAATAGCATCATCTTTTTTTAGGAGTCTGAATACCAAAAGGGCATCTTCTGAATTAAGACTTGAGATAAATTCTTCTATATCTACAGGGTTAGTTCTTCTCAAAAGCTTGGCAAGGTTAGTCCCATCCCTTTTTTCAAGAAGGTTTTTTAGCTCGTCAAGCCTTTTGGAGTAATCAGTATATTTTTCCATCTATTTACCCATTTCTTTAAGCAATTCTTCCAAGGCCTTTTGGTATTGGCTATCTTTTTCAAAGTTTTCTTCCTTGATTTCAAGGTCCTTATCTTCACTTTCTACCTCGATATCAGGTTCAACCCCTACCTTATTTATTTTCGCTCCACTTGGAGTGTGGTATTCACTTATTGTGATTTTAGCTCCACTTCCATCATTTAGAGGGAAAAGTTTTTGGACAATTCCCTTACCAAAGGTCTTTTTGCCGATTATCTTGGCTCTCTTCCTATCCTTTAAAGCTCCAGATAAGATTTCACTTGCTGATGCAGAATTTTCATTTACAAGAACAGTCATAGGAATCTTATCTGCCTCTTGGTCAGATTCTTCGGTTATGACCTTGCCATTTTTGTCTTCTGTAGTTACAATAACTCCCTTATCTAGGAACTTATCTGCTATTTCAAGGCAAACATCAAGAGAACCTCCTGGGTTGTTTCTAAGATCCATTACCAAACCATCAATGCCAGCATCCTTTAATTTCTTGTAGGATTTTTCAAAGTCTTCACCAGTCACATCATCAAAGGACTTGATGTGGATATAGCCAATCTTTTTGCCCTCAACTTCTCTTATGCTTTCATCTATGGTATCAACTTTTACATCTCTTCTATCAACCTTTAAGTCTATATCCTCACCATCTGGTTTAGCCTCACTTACTCTTTTTATGGTTATATTTACAGTAGTATCCTTATCGCCCTTCATTAAAGCAACTGCTTCTTCCATTTGCTCGGCACTAAATTCCTTGCCTTCGACCTTTACTATATAATCTCCCGCCTTTAGACCTGCTTCTTTGGCTGGAGAATCATCAAAGACTTGGACAACTTTAATGTAGCCTTCCTTGCTTGCCTGAACCAAAACCCCTATTCCCTTGTATCTACCATCCAAGGTTTCCATGAGTTTTTTAAACTCATCCTTGGTGAAATATTGGGTATATGGGTCTTTAAGATTGGCAAACATCCCCTTAAAGGAACCTTCATAAAGATCATCCTCCTTATAATCAAAAAGGAAGTTTTTGTCTATCAGATTTTCAAGCATCTCCATCTTTTCTAAATGCTCTTCTCCCTTACTTGTTAGCTTATCAGTTTGAATATTTTGATTTAGGCCTATAATAAAGCCTGCAAAACCTAGTCCTGCTCCTAGGGCTAGGACTAAAATAAATTTTCCTAATTTTTTCATACTACCTCCGTTATGTATAGGTATATCATATCACAAAATCATTTAAAATAAATAAAGTAAGATAAAAAAGCTTTAAATATAACCTAATGAGGTCAATTTATATTTTGCCAAATTATGGTATAATAAAGCAAACAAATAATATATAAAGGAGTTTTGTATGATTAAGAAAAAAATAGCTAAACTAGCAATCGCCCTAACACTTGTAACATCCTTTGTGATGGGTCCTGTTACCAGCTCATACACAGTTGTAGAAGCAAAAAGCACCCAAGTATCCCAAGAAAAGATTAATGAATTACAATCAAAAGCAAATGAACTTAGAGCTGCTGTTCGTGAAAATAGAATAAAGGCAAAGGCTTGCGAAATGTTATTAAATGATTTCCCTCAATTAGTCAAATCTGTCAGAGGAGATTTGGAAAAGTTAGTTAAACGTTCAGAAAAAACTCGTCAAGATTCCCAAAAACTGCTTGATGATATTGAAAACTATTTGAAGGAGATTAAATAATGAGAAACAAAAAAATTTTAGCCTGCCTTTTAGCTGTTAATTTTATATTTGCTGGATCTTTAGTCCCAACTCATAGTGTAAGCTATGCAACCGAAGAAGCGGTAAAAGAAGAAAGTTTAGTAGAGTATGATGATGAAAGCTTAGACGATACCATTAATGAAGATTCAGAAGATATCGAGCTTAACGAAGTTTATGGCCAAAATAGATCTGTCTCATCCCCTAAAACTTCATCACCAGATAAAGACCTTGGTATTCAAAAAAGCGAGTTGGAATATGCTATAAATGATTATTATAATATTATTAGTACAGAGGTTTTCAAAAACTTATCAACTCCAAAAATCCAAAATTCTTACACTAAGGCTATAGAAAATGGTAGAATGGTTTTGAAAAATCAAAGCAATGATTATGAAGCACTAAGACTAGCTACTCTTAATATAAATGAAGCTAAGTCAAAACTTAAAAAATGTGCTCAACTTACCTTAAATCTAAAAGATCTAAATTACTCTATAGATGAGAATGAGATAACTGTAGAAGCTGCAAAAACTTTATTAAATGAATTTCCTAAGTTAGTTGCAAGTGTAAAAGGTGAGTTAGAAAATCAAATTAAAAAATCTGAAAAAACTCTAAGAGACAGTAAAAGTCTAGTTAATGACATTAAATCTTACCTAAACAACCTATAATTTTTAGGTCAGGCTAATTAAATAATCCAGCCCAACTAAGGGCTGGTTTTTGTTTGCTTAAAATTTTGCAATCTTTTCCGGTTGTGGTTAAGTGTTAAAGCATTTATCACAAAAACCTAGGAGGATATTTTGGATACAGGATCATTATTAGTGTTATCAGTTGGGCTTGCCATGGACGCCTTTGCCGCAAGTATTTGCAAGGGCCTGTCAGAAAAAACTCACTCTATCAAAAACAGCTTGTCCATAGGGATTTGCTTTGGATTTTTTCAAGCCTTGATGCCAGTTGTCGGATTTTTGTTGGGAAGAAACTATGCAGAAGCAATTAGGTCTATAGACCACTGGATAGCCTTTTTCCTCCTAGGTCTTCTAGGCTTACAAATGATTAAAGAGTCAAGAGAAGCCTACTGCGAGGTAAACCACGGTTTCGACTTAGGAAGTTTAACTAAGATGGGAATTGCCACATCCATTGATGCCCTAGCTGTTGGGGTTGGTCTAGCTTTTCTTAATATAGACATCATCAAATCTGCATCTACTATCGGTATAATAACCGCCCTTCTTTCAATAGTAGGATTTAAGATAGGCTCCAAACTCGGCATGAAAAGCAAGCAAGCTTCAGAATTAATTGGTGGATTAATCCTTATAGGCCTCGGAATAAAAATCCTCATAGAACACATATTTTTCCATTAAAAACCCAAGTTAGAAATTTTTACATATCTTTAATTCAATAAAATTATAAAAAGAAGCGACTACAATCTCCTACAATGAGATTACTAGTCGCTCCTTTTCTTTGCTCTTAATATTAAGATACTTCCTCTACCCTAAAAATTCTTAGCAAGGAATTTTTACTTACTATAAATTTATTGGTTGATTAACTTTAGTTTCCTCAAAAGTGTCATGAAAGCTGAAAGAACAACTGCCACTACTGAGGCAAGTACCATTCCTGATAATTGGATTGAACCGAGCTTTATAGAAAGACCTGAAAGTCCCGCTATGAAAATTACTGAAGTAAGGACTAGGTTCATAGATTTTGAATAATCTACCTTCTGGTCAACTAATAGTCTTATACCACTTGTACCAATCATTCCATAAAGTAAGAATGTAACTCCTCCTATAACATCTCCTGGTATGGTCTGGATAAGAGCTGCTAGTGGTCCAAAGAAGGCCATTAGGATAGAAATAATTGCTGCTCCTCCAATAACTTGGACTGAATAAACCCCTGTTATAGCCATAACTCCAATATTTTCACCATAAGTTGTTGTAGGAACTCCACCCACAAGACCTGAAAGGGCTGATGAAAAGTTATCCGCAAAGATTGACCTGTGAAGTCCAGGATCTTTTAACAAGTCTCTGCCAATAATATTTGATGTAACAACTTGATGGGAGATATGCTCGCTTGTAATTACCAAAATTACAGGAAGCATAGCAAGTATTGCTTCTGGTGAGAACTTTGGCATTGAAAAGGCTGGCATAGTGAAAAAGCTCGCCTCTCTAACTGGTGTAAAATCGACCATATTAAAGGCAATAGCAGAAATATAGCCGACAATAATTGATATCAAAATAGGAATTGTCGAAAAGAAGCCTTTAAAGGCAACAGAACCGATAATTGCAGTAAGAATTGTTATTGCAAATACCCAGAAATCCTTACTTGTTGCAGTATCTGTCATTAAGTTTGCTCCTATAGAACCACCTGTTACAGTATTGCCCGCAAGCTCAAAACCAATGAGGGCTACAACTGCTCCCATAGCAGCTGGTGGAAGAACTACATCTATCCACTTGATTCCAAACTTATAAATAATATAAGCGAGTAAACATCCAATAAGTCCGACCACAATAAAAGCACCTTGCGCATATTCAAATCCTTGACTTGCAATAATAGCTGTACCTGGTGCTAAAAATGCAAATGAGGAACCCAAATAAGCAGGTGCCTTTTTCTTAGTTATTAATATAAATAATAGAGTTCCGATACCATTCATCAACAAAACAATTCCTGGATTAATATTAAATAAAATAGGAACTAAAACACTCGCTCCAAACATTGCAAAAGTGTGTTGGATCGACAATGGTAAAAGTAATTTAAATGGAACTTTGTCTTCTACACGGTAGATTTTTTTAGAATTTTTCATAATACCTCCCTAAATTTTCCACCACTTATCATAGCAAAATATTTTGTTCTTGTCAAACAAAAAAGTCTAAATATTTTTGTAAATCTTTCCATCTCCATTAATAATTACTAAGATTTCCCAAGAAAAAAAGCCCTAGAGGGCTTTAATCTGTCAATATTTATTATCTTATAGGAGGTCTTCTCCCTTTACTGCATCTATTATCTCGTCCTTGATGTCGTCAACCTTATCTTTGACCTCATCTAGCTTATTATTGTTTTTTAGGTAGAGGTAACCACCCACAAGGGCAGCTGCTGCTGTGAAAATATACTTGCCTAGAGAATTTTCTTCTTTTTTATTATCGAATTTTTTATTGTAATCAAACATTTATGACCTCTTTCTTTATCCACTTAACTTTTTCTATATCAATATATCACAACTATACTTTCAATATTATTAACTTTCAAATTAATTATTCTTATTTTTATTTAATTTAGAATAAATATATTAATCCTCTCTTACTAGAGGCATTGACATACATCTAGGACCTCCCCTTCCGACAGTAAGAGTTTGTGAGTCAAGTCTTATCACTTCTATATCATTTAATTCTAGCATTTGATTGGTTACAGTGTTTCTCTTGTAGACAATTACCTTGCCTGGTGCGATTGCAAGAGTGTTAGACCCATCTGTCCATTGTTCCCTAAGGGCTGCTATAGGATCTCCTCCTCCACAAGGAAGAAGATTGATTTTATCAAGTTTTAAAGCCTCTTTTAGTAGGTCATCCAAAGACTTCTCCAAAATTTCTTCACAGAGTTTTCCGTCCTTTAGGGTGAATTTTACAGCGTGGAAAGTCGAAATAATTCCAGGATGGTAGGTGAAAGTATCATAATCAATTTGAGTAAATACTGTATCAAGGTGCATATAGGCTCTTTCATTGGGAATATTTACCCCAATAATTTCAGAAATCTTATTTTCCCTATCTTCTAAAATATTTTTTGCCAATTCTCTTATAGCAGCAAGCTCCGTTCTTTGGCTAATCCCAACCATAAGGAGGTTTTCGTTTATATTTAAGATATCTCCACCCTCTATATGGTAGTTTCTATCCCTTCCATAGAAATTCTTAGTCCCCTTGTAGTCCTTGTGGTGGGAAAATATATAATCGGCATAAATAGTTTCTCTCGACCTAGTTACTGAATACATGGTATTAATTGAGACTCCATTAGCAATTGATGAAAAAGGGTCTCTAGTAAAGTAGAGGTTTGGCATTGGGTTAATGGCTGTGTATTTTTGATTGTAAACGACCTTTTCATTTCTTATGCCAAGTTCTCTTAGGGTTAGACCGCTCATGGTTTTTAGGACAAATTCCTTGGTATCTTTGATAGATTCAAGAAAACTTTTTGCTTCTTTATAAATTAGTTCATCAGAAATATCTGCTTCATCGAGGTATTGGTTCAAGAATTTCTTCCTTAAATCCTTATCACAGGCGAGAGTTTCTGCCATCAAGTCTTCAAGATATACAACTTCTACCCCTTCATTTATAAAAATTTGTGCAAAGTTATCATGCTCTTCCACAGCCTTTTCAAGGTCTGGAATATCATCAAACAAAAGTTCATCCAAGGAATTTGGGGTGAGATTTAGTAACTCTTCACCAGGTCTATGCAAAAGCACCTTTTTAAGTGGCTTAATTTCATTATTTACATTGATTTTATTCATAATAACTCCTTAAAATTTTTAAAAAAAAGGTAGTTCATTAAAAACTACCTATAATCAATTAGCCCTGCCAATATCTTTAATTTTATATTTTTATTATAGCAAATTAATTGAGAAAATAAAATAGACTTTGTTAATTTATAAGTTTCCTACAAATACTGAAAATATGTTTGCTCAGTCAAGTATACTTTTAAAAATTATATTAATTTATTAGTAGGCTAGGTTTTAATAAATTCGGACACAGGAAAAGGCAAGTTTCCTTGCCTTTCTATAACTTATTTAGTTTTCTTCAAAGTCAGCCTTAAATTGTGGAGCAAAGGCTTCAAGTTCAGCCTTTACATCAGCACTTGGGTTTGAAAGAATACTTTCAAGTAGGCTTCCCATATCGTTGTAGGCTTTTTGGCTACCTGGAGCAAGTGGTCTTGAAAATAGTTTTTCACTTGCCTTATCAAGGATTGGTGCTATCTTAGAATCAGATTTCTTGTATGCATCATCTTCTACAGCTGATTTTCTTGCTGGCATATATCCTGTTGCAACTGCAAATTCTACTTGAGCATCCTTGCTTGCTAGGAATTGCATATACCTGAAGGCTGCTTGTTTTTCTTCATCACTTTCCTTGTCAAACATATAGATGTTTGTTCCTTGTTGGAAAGATTTGGCTGCTGGATATGGAGATGCAGCATATTCAAATTTACCATTTAGGGCTTCTTTTACATAAACTTCACCAGCGTTTGATCCAACAAAAGATCCGACTTGTTCATTAGCAAATGGACCAGATAAGTGTTGGTCAGTTCCTGCAATTCTGAAATATCCTTCTTTAACACCATCTAGGTAGTAATTTATAGCTTCGATTGATTCAGGACATGTTACATCAAGCTTAGCATCAAAATCAATTCCCTTATTCTTTAGGTAGGTTAGGTAGAAGTTTGATAGTGAATCAAATCCTGCCCCTGGGATACCCTTAGCCTCGTGAATTTTCTTAGCATTTTCTTTCAATTCTTCATAGCTTGTTGGCTCTTTTAGTCCAAGTTCGTCATAAAGATTTTTGTTATACCAGAATACTTCTGTTGATTTGTTAAATGGTAGAGCTTCAATCTTACCTTCTTTTTCAATTTCTTCTCTAATTCCTGGCAAGATATCATCATAATCGTTCATCGCACTTTTTACATAACCTGTCAAATCAGCTACCATATTTGCTTGCTTGAATTGAAGCATCCAATCAGGGTAAGCTTGAGTGATTGTAGGTAGGTCTTTAGGTGATTGCATAGAAGCAACAAGAGCTTGGTTCAAATCTCCATATTTACCCTTATTTTGTAGAGTTACCTTGATGTCAGGGTTTTCTTCTTCAAACTTTTTAGTAAGTTTTTCCAAAGCTTCTCCTTGACCACCACTCATAGCGTGCCAGAATACAATTTCTGCTTGACCATCAGTTTTTGCTTTTTCATCTTTTTTATCACCTTTAGCTTGGTCAGAAGCTTCTTCTACCTTAGCATCTTTTGATATATCAGCTGCTTTTTCATTAGAATTACAAGCTGTAAAAACACCCAATGACAAAACTAAAGCCATCAACAACGATAATTTCTTTTTCATAAAATCTCCTTTGTTTTTTACAAATATTATCCTTCACAAATATTATATACTATTTATCCACGCTTTAACAAGTTATCTTTTGATACCTCCATAAGAAACTCCTCTTAGGATTTGCTTCCTAAATATGAAATATAATATTAAAATTGGCATTATAGTAATTGTACTTGCTGCCATTTGAAGGTGAATTAACTGACCTGCCTCTGTGGCAAAGGCTGAAAGACCATTTGAGATTAGCCTCATATTTGTTGTATTCGTTACAAGAATTGGCCAAAGGAAAGAGTTCCATCCAGTAATGAAGTTAAGTAGACCTATGGTAAATAGGGTTGACTTACTCATTGGTATCATAACTCTTGTAATAAACTCAAAATCACTTGCTCCATCTACCTTGGCTGCCTTATAGAAATCCATAGGGATAGATCTAAGAAATTCCTTGAGGTAGAAAATATAAAATACTGAAGCCAAAAATGGGATTATTAGGGCTGCGTAAGTGTCTATAAGGCCAAGTCTTGCTATGGTTGAGAAGTTGGTGAAAATTATTATCTCAAAAGGAATCATAAGCAAGGATAGCATAAAGGCCTGAAGGACTTTTTTGTACTTAAAATTCATAAAGTTTAAGGCAAAGGCTGCTAGAGTTGTTGTAAGCAATGTAACACTTGTATTTGCAACAGAAACGACTATCGTATTAAAAAAATACCTTGCAAAAGGTGCAACCTTCATTGCCTGTCTGTAGTTTTCAACCATCAACTTTTGTGGAAAAAGTTTCGGAGGAATACTTGTTACCTCTTGAAAGCTCATCAGTGATGAAGAAATCATATACAAAAATGGAAAAATTGTGATAATTGCCATAATAACGACAAAAATATAGCCAATTACTTTTAAAAATTTATTCATTACCTACCCAACCTTTCTATAATCTTCTTTTGGAGGAAAGTTAAGACTAAGAGGAACAAAAATAAGATAACTCCAGCAGCCATAGCTTGTCCATACCTGTATTCTACATAGAACTTGTTGTAGATATAGAATACAGCTGTTATTAACCTATTACCAACTCCTGCCTTCCCATTAAATAGGGCAAAGATTGAGTTGTAAACTTTAAATGCTGAAATAAAACTCGTTAAAAACAAAAATGTAATAATTGATTTAAGCTGAGGAAGGGTAATCTTCCTAAATTGCTCCCAAGGACTTGCCCCAAACATCTCGGCAACCTTGTAATAACTCTTATCAATTGACCTAAGACCTGCAAGAATAACTATAATATTAAAGGCTAGAGCATTCCATACCCCAAATATTATTAAAGCGAGCATATTATAGTCTTGGTTGTTCAAAAAATCTATAGGTCCAACTCCCACAAAGCTCAAAAGATAATTAATAAAACCATATTGACCATGAAGAAGGTACCTAAAAACTATACCTATAGCTATTACGCTTGTTAGGTAAGGAATAAAAAATAAAGTCTCAAAAAACTTTCCACCCTTGATGTTCGTATTTAACACAAGGGCAATAAACATCGAAATTATTATTGAAAGAGGAACTACAGTTACTGAATAAACTAGGGTATTGACCATAGCCCTCCTAAAAAGTGGGTCATTAAAAACAGAAACAAAATTCTTAAAGCCTACAAAAGAAGGATTTAGAATGTTGTTATTTTGCATACTCATCACAAAGGTTCTGATGAGAGGATAGACAGAAAAAATAAGGATGGAAATTAGAGCTGGAGCCAGATATAACCAAGCCTTGTTGTTTTTTTCTGCAGAATACTTAAGCTTTCTCATTAGTAAACTCTCTTTCCATCTTCTTGGAATAAGTAAATTGATGAATAGTCAATTCCGATGGCAATTTCATCATTTTCCTTAATAGCTAGTTTGCTATCAACAATCATCTTTGTAGGTTGATCATTCAAATCAAAATGAACAACCATGTATCTACCAATCATTTCTATAGAGTCAACCTTCACACGAATAGGACTTTTATCATCCAAGACAAAATGCTCTGGTCTAATTCCTACCAAATACTTATCCATAGACAAGTCTTCCTTAAACCTATCTTTTAGCAAAGCATTAAGTCTTAAGTCAAAGTCCTTAGCCACAAGCTTATCGGAGGTTTTTTCTAGGGAAAATATGTTGATTATAGGATTGCCAATAAATTTTGCAACGAAAAGATTAGCTGGTTCTAGGTAGAGGTTTTGTGGCCTATCGAATTGTTGGATAACTCCCCCATCCATTAAGGCTATGTAGTCTGAAATAGAAAGAGCCTCTTCCTGGTCGTGGGTTACAAATATGGTTGTAACTCCAACTTCCTTAACAATATTTCTAATCTCTTCCCTGATGGAAAGCCTTAGCCTTGCATCGAGGTTACTCAAAGGTTCATCCAAAAGTAGGGTCTTTGGGTTTTGGATAAGGGCACGAGCTATGGCAACTCTTTGTTGCTGACCACCAGAAATCTGACCAGGTTTCTTATCCTTAATCTCACCAATATAGGCAAGGTCCATATATTTTTGAGCAATTTTGATTGCTTCTTGTTTTTTAATCTTGTTTTTACCAACAGTTAGAGGAAAAATAATATTTTCAAGAACTGTCATATGAGGATAGAGGGCGTAATTTTGAAATACCATCCCAATATCACGATCTTTTGGGTGCTTATCGACAATAGAAGCTCCATCAAACTTAATATCTCCCTTAGTTGGGTCAAGAATCCCTGCTATAATATTTAAAATAGTAGACTTACCACAACCCGATGGGCCTAAAAGGGTTACTAGGGCACCATCTTCAATATCTAAGTTGATGGACTTCAAGGCCTCGTATCCATTTTCATAAACTTTGTTCAGATTTTCAATCTTAATCATAATACCTCTTTAAAAATACTCATACTAAGGAAAACTTAAGCAAAATGACAAGCATGGCCACCATCAACCCTATTCCAATAACTGTGAAAGTATCTTCCTGCTTTCTAAGAGCCAAAATAACAAGGCCAATAGATAGAAAAAAGAGGAATAGGTATATCTGGATAAACATCTTCTCATAGAGCTTATCGTAAACTATCGATATTATCACAACAGCCAAAATCAAAACTACAGAAGATATAAGCATAACTAATTTTCTTTTCTCCATAATAGAATTGAACAAGCTCATAGCTGCAATTAATAAGATTATAGGCCGTAATAGATAATCAAAAAATAAATTTATCATAATACCTCTATCCTATTATATCATATAAAAAATATAGATAAATAGGATTAATGAATTTTTCCTAAGGCTCTCATTAGCCTTACTTGTTTATACTTTCTATTATCCCTAGGCAAATTTCGCCAATAAAAAACTGGTGGCTATGAATATTATAGGCTTCATAGGTTCACCAGCTTATTTTTTCTTATTTTACTTCTTTGAGTAGGTCGCTTTTGATATATCCTGATTGTCCATTTACAGATACTCTTGCCCAGCCGTCTTTTTCTAATAAAACTAGGATTTCATCTCCTGGATGGGCTTCTCCAACAATATCTGAATCTGTAGTTGGGTCAAACCTTATGTTTGTAACATCTTCAACCTTGTAGGTTACACCAGCCATCTTGTCTGAAGACTTGTCATCCTTAGCTTCTTCTTTTTTTTCGTCTTTAGCATCTTCGTCTTTTTCATAAGACTTATCTTCTTTGCTTTCTTCTTTGTCCTTGCCTTCATCTTCTGGTTTTTCCAAGGCTTCGCTTACTTGTTCCTCGCTTGCTGCATCTGGATGACGTTTTGAAACATAGGAATCATTGGAACAAGCTGCCAAAACAAAGGCAAGGCTTAGAATAAGTAATAGTTTATTTTTTTTCATTATTTTTCTCCAAACATTTCTTCTACTTCTTTTTCGCTATAAACATAGTTTGTGATAACAACTCCAAGGATATCTGCACTCACATCTCTTAATTCGTTGATTGAGTTGTTGTAGATATCATTATCCTTGTTGGCGTAGGCTGTAAATAAGATTGTCTTATCACTTAGGGCGGCAAACATATTTGCCTCAGGTATGCCAGTATTTGCAGTTGTATTTACAAAGATATAGTCATAGGAATTTCTAATACCAGCTAGAAAGTTTTTGATTTCATTTGGCTCAAGAAACTCATCTGCATAATCGGAAACCTTGCCTGCATACATTAAATATACATTGTCAAAGTTTTTGTCATAAGTGATGAGGTCTTCATTGGCAAAATTACCCAAGATCCCATCTATAAACCCTCTTTCCTCTTCATAAGACAAAAGATCCCCTAGGGCTTGCTCTCTGAGGTTGGCATCTATTATCAAGACCCTGTTTCCTTCTTCTGCCAAGTGTCTTGCCATAACATAGACATTGAGCATCTGGTCAGTGTGGTTGGTAGTAGATGTGAAGGCTATTATTTTATCGCTTGGACTAAGCTTTGTAATAATCTTATCTTCAAGGTCATAAAAAGCTTGAAGGGCAATTTCTCTTTTCTCTTCGTCTTTTTTCCTAAACATCTAATTCTCCTCTACTATATGGTGGAAGTTTTCCCAAAACTTCTATATCATCTGAGGCTTCTTCACAAAGCTCTTTATCATTTGAAGCAAGGATAATATCTTCCTTGTTGATTATAGTTGTTTCTCCTAGGTCGTCATCATCTTCATCTATGGCAGTAAACTTAGTTGTTTCATAAGCTGTTAGGTCTTCTTCATAATCTTCTGGCTCATCTGGCCTTTCTTCTGGCTCGTTTTCGTAAGAGTTGTCCAAGACTTCTTCGTCTTTTTTCTTAAAGCTCATCATTCTTTCCTTCTTAGGTATTTCACGAGCTTCTTCTAAAAAGTCTCCTCTTTCAACGGCCAACTTTAAAAGCTTATTGTTAAAGGAATTGACCCTAATCATTCCAATAAGACTAACTAATACAAAAACAGCTCCTCCAACAATAGCTGAATAAACATAGCCATTGTTCACTTTGCCTGCTGACCCGTAGGCATACTCCATAACTTGTGCATCCTTGCCATAAATATTTTTTATAACCCTAACTGAAAGGTCCGCATACTCATCTGCCAAATCTTCTGCCCTTAGCTTATTTGTATCTGTAACTACAAGATCAATTACAGGAGAGCCTTCGATTGGTTCAATCCTCAATTTTGTATCAAGCATACCGAGGGACATATCTAAGCCTAGATTTTCTAGGACAGTCTTTTTAATTTTATTTGAATTGATTGTTGCTGCATAGACCTTAGCTTCTTCTGTATCTTTTTCTGCTTTATCTAGGCTAGTTGTTATTATCTTGGACTTGGCCTGATATTCGTTATAATTTAACTTGCCCAAGGCAAAGTAAAATAAAACAGCTGCCACTATTCCACAGATAAGTCCTAGTGGGATAGCACTAAATAGCGATCTTTTTTCCTTCATTCTAACCTCCAAAATTCTTAGCGCCTTCTAACATTTTCTCTCTAGCTTTCTTCCTCCCAAGACCCTTGACCTTGTTAGGATAGACTCTAACAAACCTTTCTATATACAACCGATACAAGTGTGGGAAGAGAGCCTTAGAAAGCTTGCCCTTATCATAGAAAAACTTCTCATCAAAGCCCTCAAACCAAGTCGACCCATCGTTATAAATTTTGGCTATCAACTTCGTTGAAGTCCTCAACCTAAGCCCTTTTTGCAGGCAATCTTTCAGAAATATCGAGTCTTCACCAGACCCATTTCCAGTTCCTGCCCCAAAATATGTAGAAAGGAGGATATTTTTTTCCAAAACCCTCTCTCTTTTGAAAGCAAAATGAACCGAGCCATATTTAAGAGCATTGTATATCTTCACATCACTATCTTTTTTGACCTTTACTATCTCTTTACCATCTTGGTAAATGATAGTTTTGAAGATGAAAAAGTCCACTTCAGAATTTTCCTCAAAGCTAGATCTTATTTTTTCTTCATAATCATCTTCAAAGACCTCATCATCATCACAAAATACACAAATATCAGCAGTAGAGTTGAGAATTGCAAGATTTCTCGACCTGCCAAGACCTCTAGTATCTGTGCTAATCATCCTAACCCTAAAGTGCCCACAAGAAACTTCCTCATAGGAGTTGTGGTCAGTTTGGTTGATAATAAGGGCATCTGTCGTTAAGTTAAACTTCTTGTAAAAATTAATATCTTCCACATTCATAGCAGAAATTAAAACTTCTATCCTCATCCTCACCTCGTGCTTTCTGCCTTCTCCCAAGTAGCCTTACTCTTGCCAGTAAGTTGGTTTTTTGCCCCCAAGATTTGAGCTAGCATCATCATAGTATAATACATAGGAAAGTACAAGATTTTTGTTTTTTTACCTGTAAGCTTGCCCAAAAAAGCTAAAAGCAAAAAGATAAGTTGTCCTAGGAGGGTAATTTTATAAAACAGCCCCTCTCCTACTAGGAAGATATTGCTAATAAACACAAGCACATGGAAAAAGGCCTGCATAAACCTCAAGGTCTTGTGGCAAAAATGAAAGAAGGAAAACCAACCATACTTAAAAATATTTAGACGGTTGAGATTTGTAAAAATATTGGTTAGGATTCTTCTTTGCATCCTGACCTTTCTTTTGAACTCATCTGCCGTAGTTGCCCCAGCCTTCTCAACAGCAATGGCATCCTTATTGTAGAGGGCTCTTTTCTTATTAAGACCTGCATACAAGGGCATTTCATAATCGTGTGAACTTACAAGGTTATAATTTCTATAATCTTTCTTCCTACAAGCATAAATTGCACCATTTCCTGCGGCGATAGTCCTTATATTTGACTCTATCTCACGCATCCTAAGTTCCATATTCCAATAAGCGTTTTCTGCCACCACAGAGGCTAGGTCATCATCTTCCTTATAGATAAGCGACCCACATACATATTCTATATCATCGCTTGTAAAGTAGGCGATAAGCTCCTTTATGGCATCTTCCTTAAACATGGAATTAGCATCAGAAAAAACTAAAATCTCTCCCTTGCTTGCCTCGACTGCCTCATCTTGAGCGTTAGTCTTGCCCAGATGGTTTTTAACTGTATTAACTTTTATATCATAGGCGGGATGATTTTTTATGAAATCACAAGCTATGCTTACTGTCTTATCACTTGAGGCATCGTTAGCAATAATTACCTCAAAGTTTGGATAGTCAGTTTTGATTATATTTGCAAGCTTTTTTTCAATAACTTTCTCTTCATTGTAGGCAGATATTATAACTGAAACCATGGGCTTTTTTGTATAGTCCTTGGTATTTTTTCTTTTAATAATCTTTTCTAAAAGTAAAAGTGTAAGAGGGTAGCCTACCATAGCATAAAATATAGCAAAGGCCGATACCCAAAAAATTATCTTCATAAACATACTCCTCATGCTATTATATAACATTTCCTGCACTTGAAGCAAGTTAAGCTGACTATTTTAATGATATTTTTCTTGCAGATAGTAAAGTTAAGGATATATTATTCCAATAGATATAGAAAGGAAGTTTGATAATGAAAATAGAATTAGACCTTTTACAATCCCTAGGCCTTGCTATGCTAGCCTACATACTCGGGATTTTTATCAAAAATAAATTTGAATTTTTTAGGAAATTTTTCATCCCTTCTCCTGTAATTGGAGGACTTATCATAAGCGTTCTAGTTTTTTTAGCCAAAAAATACCTAGCCTACGATATCAAATTTGATACCATCCTTCAAGATTTCTTCATGAACATTTTCTTTGCCTCAATCGGGCTTACTTGCTCCTTTAAGACCCTCAAAAAAGCTGGCTTTCTCGGCCTTAAACTTGCCTTTGTTATAATTTTGCTCTTGCCCCTACAAAATATTATTGCTGTCGGCATTTCCTACCTGCTTGGCATAAATCCCCTCCACGGAGTGGCTATGGGATCGACTTCTATGACTGGGGGAATTGGATCAGCTATATCTTTTGGGAAAATCATGGAGGCTCATGGAGCAAATGGTAACACTTCAATAGGAGTCGCCGCTGCAACCTTCGGACTTTTGACAGGCTCTCTTGTGGGAGGCCCCGTTGCCAAAAGGCTTATTAGAAATAATAAACTTTTAACCAAGGGAAGCCTTGATGTCGGAGATAAAGGAAAAATAAAAAGAATAGTAAACCAAACTTCCCTTATGAGGGCAATAATTCTTATTGGAATGGCAGCGTTTTTGGGAACTTTCATAAATAAAATCCTAAAAATCACTTCACTAAGCTTTCCTTATTATGTAGGTTGCCAATTTGGTGGTCTTGTTGTGCGTAATATTTATGATTATTGCAAAAAAGATGTGGACCTAGAAAATGTAAATATTGTCGGCAATATTTCCCTTAATCTCTTCCTATCTCTTGCTCTCATCAACTTAAACATCTCCGCCATAGCAAGCCTGGCAGGTCCTATGCTTATAATCCTTCTTGCTCAAGCTGTCTTTATTGCTATCTACACAAGTCTTTTTACCTTCAACTTGTGTGGCAAAGACTATGATGGGGCTGTGATTTCGGCAGGTCATTGTGGGGTGGGGCTTGGTCAAACTCCAAATGCAATGGCAAATATGGAAGCAATAATCGAGGAAAAAGGGCCAGCCGACATGGCTATGTTTGTCTTTCCCATAGTCCTTGCCATAGCAGTAAACCTCTTTAACCCACTAGTTATCATCTTTTTCATCAATATTTTGACATAAAAATAAGGGGGCTAGTTAAACCTGCCCCTTGCCAGTAGGTGTAGAAAATAATAATAGCCTAACCTTAAGTTAAGAGCTTTCCTCTGAGATTTTAGGCTTAGGAAGCCCTTATTATTTTCTACGCCTTTTTATTTACTATTTTTTACTTCTTCATACCTAAAGCAAGTTACCAAGTGGCAATTTATAAGACCTACTGCCTCCATAAAGGAATGTATTATTGTTGGTCCTACAAAGGTGAACCCTCTTTTTTTCATATCCTTGGCAAGTTTTTCTGAAAGAGGCGATTGGCTAATTATTTCGCCTTCCTTTCTTCTGTAGTCGATTTGTTTGTCCACAAAAGTTTCCAAATACTTATCAAAAGATCCAAATTCTTCTCTAAGCTCCATAAAAGCTCTGGCATTTTTAACCAAGGCTCTTATTTTTAGCCTATTTTTTATTATCTTATCATTGGAAAGAAGTTCCTTTACCTCATCTTCCCCATAGAGGGAAATTTTTTCATAGTCAAAACCATCAAAGGCCCCTCTCATGGCCTCTCTTTTATTAAGAATCGTATCAAAACTAAGACCTGCCTGCATAAATTCAAGAACTAGCATCTCAAAAAGATAAGAATCTTCGTGATGCCTAAGCCCATATTCTTCATCATGGTAGGCTCTTAGCAGGTCAGACTTCACCCATTCACATCTATTTTTCATCTAGGCTAGGGCAAAATAAATAAACACGATTATGGAAAGAATTATCCTATAAATTCCAAAAGGAATGAAGTCGTTGTTTCTGATGTAGGCCATAAATTTTTTGATAACTACATAGGCTACTGCAAAACTTAGGACCATTCCGACAAGGATAAGCCCCCATTGGTAGATGGTAAAGCCAGAAAAGTTCTTGACTACCTTTAGAGCAGTTGCTCCAAGCATAGTTGGAATAGCGAGGAAGAAAGAAAATTCTGCCGCAGCTTGCCTTGATAGACCGAGAATCATAGCACCCATAATTGTGGCTGCTGACCTACTTGTCCCAGGGACCATAGCCAAAGTTTGGAAAAATCCTATAGCTATTATAGTCCTATAAGGAACTGTGGCTAGGTTGTCATAGGCGAAGCCTTTTTTATTCCTATTTTTCTTCTCAACAGAAATAATTACAAGACCCCAGATAAGAAGCATGGCTGCTACTACCATGGGCTTGAAAAGATACTCATCAATCAAATCATCGAACAAAAGACCCAAGGCCATGGCAGGAAGTACTCCAACAACCACTCTTTTCCAAAGTTCCATAGTTTTTGGGTCAGGATGACTTAGCCTAAAGTAGGCCTTGGATTGGATGTTGAGCTTTTGGTAATTCTTTGGAAAATATTTTGCTGTTTTTTCCCTATCCCAAGGATTAAGTTTTTGAAAGTAGATTACCACAACAGAAAGGATGGCTCCTAGCTGGATAATAATATTGAAGGCATTGGAAAAGCCTTCTGGATTTAGCTTTACAAATTGATTTACCAAAATCAAGTGACCAGTTGACGATACTGGTAGAAATTCTGTAACACCCTCTACTATAGAAAGGATGAGAACCTTAATTAAATTTATAATCATTCAAATTCCTCCATGAACGAATGTTTTTCTCCTCCGATTTGATAGCCCAAGACCATATCGCAATTGACATTTTCTGCAGACCTTAGGATAGATTTTTCCACTTCTGGATTATCTTTTTTCAAATCTCTGATAAGTTCCTTAATTTTCTTTCTTGTGTAAGATTCGCTAGACTTAGTTACTGTACAAGCACAATCGAGAGCCATAAGCCCCACATGGTCTCTCCACTTCTTTATATCATCTTCGTGGGCATAGTAGAGAGGTCTAATCAGTTCCATTTCCTCGAAATTTTGTGCCTTTAGCCTTGGCTTCATAGTCTTGAAATTACCAGCATAGAGGACATTCATCATAGTTGTTTCAATAACGTCATTCATATGATGGCCGAGGGCAATCTTGTTACAAGCAAGCTCTTTTGCCTTGGCATAAAGAAAGCCCCTACGCATTCTCGCACACATATAGCAAGGATAGGCTCCCTTGGTGATTGACTCTGCCACCTCAAAAACCTCTGAATCATAAATCTCAGCTGGAATCTTTAAATATTTTAAATTCTTTTCTAATAAAGCTCTATTGGGCCTATCATAGCCAGGGTCCATACAAATATAGCAAACATCAAAGTTAACCTTAGAATGTTTGTGCAATTCTTCGATAAGTTTTGCCAAAAGAAGAGAATCCTTACCACCAGATATGGCAACAGCTATCTTATCCCCTTCATTGATTAGGGAAAACTCCTTTACAGCCTTAATGAAAGGAGACCAAAGCTCCTTCCTGTACTTTTTAATAATCGATCTTTCTATTTCTACAATTTCCATCATAACTCCACTATTTTGGAAGGTCTGTATCTCTCACACACCTCCAACTGTATATCTTTTTTCGTATCAAGCCCCATCTGGGTCAAGTAATTGTCGACAGTAAGCCTTGAAAGCTCAGGTGTATTGTTGGTATCTGATAGGTGGGAGAGAAAGACTTTCTCCTCCTTGCCAACCAAGGCATCTGCCAAAGCCTCCGCAGCCTGGTCATTTGACAAATGACCCCTAGCCCCCATAACCCTAAGCTTGAGATTATGAGGATATGGCCCCATCTTCAAGGCTTCGAGGTCGTGGTTGGCCTCCATATAATAAATATCCGACCCCTTAATCTCATATGCCATCTTCTCATCTACTAGACCCGTATCTGAAAGAATAGTTATCTTCTTATTATCCAAATAAAAAACATAAGCGACTGGCTCATTGGAATCGTGGTGGATGCCTATGGGAAGGATGTCCATGGACCTAAAATTTAGAAACTCGTTAGTCTTAAATACCTTGATGTTTTCATCCTTTAACTTCTTAGCCTTCTTAAGAAATCCCTTCCATGTTCCCGCATTGGCAAAAATCGGGATATCGTACCTCTTTGACAAGACACCAGCCCCTTGGATGTGGTCGTTGTGCTCATGAGTTAGAAAAATCGCATCTAACTCATGAGCCTTTTCCCCAACCATCTCCATAAGTCCTTCGATTTTCTTGCCTGAAAAGCCAGCATCAACCAAGATTTTTACACCCCTATGGTCGATAAAGGTGCAATTGCCAGAAGAACCTGACGAAAGCGTAACAAACTTAGTCATTTAGACAAAAATACTCCTCCAAAAATTTGGCAATGGAAGGCTCGTTATTAGAGCCAATCACATAAGTTGCGACATCTTTTGCCTCATCTTTCCCAGAGCCCATAGCAACACCAACCCCTGCAAAATCAAGGCTTTTTATATCATTGATCCCATCACCAAAATACATAAGCTCATCTGCCCTAACTGCTAGCTTTTCACAAAGCTTCTTTAAAGTTTCGGACTTGCCAGCATTTTTATTCAAAACTTCCATAATATGAACTTCATTTCTCATAAGCTTATAATCTTTCTTAAGAACTTGTCCATATTTTTCATAAATGCTATCCAAGACATAAGGTTCTCCAGCTATGGCAATTCTTGAAATTCCATCCTCTATATCCTCGAACTTCTCAAACTTCATCCAAGCAAGACCAACTTGAGCCTGATCTTCCAAAAATCCTCTGTTAGGAACTTCCTCATTAAGATACAAATAATTCTTAGTATGGACAGAAACTTGGACATCCTCATCTCCAAGAAGAGCTAGGACTTTCTCATAGTCTGCCTTGCCCAAAGGATTGGAAATAAGAGCCTTGCCATCAGCATTTCTCCTTACAAAGGCCCCTGTCCCACAGATGCTATAATCATCAAAACCCATAAGGTCCAAAGCCTGCCTTACCTTCCACATGGCGTTAAAAGTCCTCCCAGAGTTAAGCACAACCCTAATTCCTAGAGCCTTTAGCTTCTTGATTGCCTCTATATTTTCACTAATTAATTTCCTATCATCATCTATCAAAGTCCCATCAATATCGAACACAACTAACTTAATATCTCTCATTGACAACTCCTTTAGCTTAAAAAAAGTGTAAGTTCCCCTACACTTATAGACTCTATTATAATACTAGAAATGGACTGATTTTCAATCAAGAAAGAGCTAAGCCTACCCCACAAGTTATTAAAGCTATTCACAACTTCTACTTGCAAGCTAACTTGCTATTTGAAAATTCTAATCCCTTCTTCCTATAATAATTAAAAAATAAACATTTTTTTACATTCTTATTTAAAATGGTATAATACAAGCTTGTGATACTTTATATACTAAGGAGAAAATAACTTTGACTAATAGAAAAAAAGACATACTCATAAGTGGTCTTGCCCTTTTTGCTATATTTTTTGGGGCAGGCAACTTAATATTTCCACCCTACTTGGGAGTAATAACTGGTTCAGGCTGGCTTATCACCATGATTGGTTTCCTTCTTGCAGATCCTGTTATCCCAATTTTGACAGTAATAGTTACAGCCTTTGCTGGAGGCCACGCTGTTGATATAGGCAAAAGAGTGGGCGATAGATTTTCAAAAATCCTAACCCTAGCTGCCATCATCTGCATAGGACCTGCCTTTGCTATTCCACGAACTGCAGCAACGACCTACGAAGTTGGCTTCAAGGCCTTTTTCCCTAACCTTCCTATCTGGGTCGTAACTCTGGTATTTTTCACCATCACCTTCGCCCTATCCTTCAAGGAAACGAGCGTTGTAACCATAATCGGCAAATACATAACTCCTGCCCTCCTCCTCTTCCTTCTAATAGTGATAGTAAAAGCTATCCTTAGCCCTATCGGCAGTCCAGTTGATGTGCCAGTCAAAGAAGGCTACTTTGTTAAAGGCTTCTATGAAGGCTACCAAACTCTCGATGCCTTTGCCTCCCCTCTTTTTACAGGAATAGTCGTAGCCGATCTCATAAGAAAGGGCTATGGTAAGGTTAATAGGAAAGAAAAACTATCTTTTATAATAGCAGTCGGCCTTGTAGCCTCAACTTTCCTAAGCCTAGTCTATGGAGGACTTACCTATCTTGGAGCAAGTGCCAGCGGCCTATACTCCTCAAGTGATTCTCGTGTCGAAATCTTGGTAAGCCTTGTCTACACCCTCCTCGGTAAATTCGGTAGATTTGCCCTAAGCGTATCGGTAACCCTCGCTTGCCTAACCACAGCAATTGGTCTTACCTCATCAGCAGGAAACTTCATCGAAGAAATCACCAAGGGTAAAATCAAATACCTTTACACAGTTGTTGGAGTTACAATAATAAGCTTCCTACTCTCATCCTTGGGAGTAGATGCCATAATAAATCTTGCCGTTCCAGTCCTAAACATTGGCTACCCAATAATAATCTCTCTCGTTTTCTACATGATTTTCGAGAAAAAAATCCCCTACAACATGGCCTACATCCTAATGGTAAGTGGAGTAATGCTTACAGCTTTCATAGAAACTTTTGGCGAAAAAATCGGTCTTTCCAATCTTACTAACCTTATCAAGACCCTTCCCCTAGCAAAATTTGGCTTCACCTGGTTTCTTCCTTCCCTGGTCTTCTTTATCCTAGGTATAATCCTCGGCAAACTCGGCCTTGGCAAGAAAATTTCAATAGAAAATAGGTAAAAAAATAAACGCAAAATCTTGCGTTTTTTTTATTGCATAAATACAAACTTGCTAATATCAAACATCTTAAATATAAGAATCTCCTTAGTAAAACCCATCTTCTTTAGCTTAGGTCTTTGTTGCCTATTCGCCAACAAAATTACTAACCTTCCTTTTATACCTATCCCTTATTTTATCCTTATATTTTGTCAGAAAAATAAGGATTATAAAATAAACATATATCGAAAATACAAGCCTAAAGCCACCCCTTAAAAAAAGAGTAGAATAGCCACCCTTATTTATTTTTAAATAAGCATCCACCTTGACCCATAGCCTTTCGCCAATAATGTTTGTAAAGGCCGTACTTATTATCGCAAGCATGGCTTTAAACTTATCCCCTATAAACTTATTATCATTAAAATAATTTATCCCGAGGTATTTTTTGACATCCTCCTTGTCCAAACTACTCGTTGTATAGGTAACAATAGCTAGAATAATGTTGTAACTTTCATTCCCATCCAACATTCCATACAGAATTGAACCTATAATAATAAGAAGAATAAGCCTATTAAAATACAAGGTTATCAAAGACCACGAAAAGATAAAACCTGCAAAAGAAAATGTTATAATATAGCCCAGCAGTCCATATGAGTATTTCATATACACGATAGGTCCTGAAGATACCAAAGAAAAAATCAAAAAATCCCACAACTTCCACTTATCTAAAATTTTTTTATCATCCCTCAGGATAACATAAATAAAAGAAAAAGGAAGTAGAATACTCATCACAACTAGCATACAGACTGAAGGACTTGCCTCAGCAAAATTTATTGCCCCCAACATTTTGTAAGCCACTAGCCCTGTACTTGCCAGCATAGCTAACTCACATAGCCTGAAAATACAAATAATCACATACTTAAAAAAGTTAAAAATTTTTTTCATTGAACCTCCCTACACCTACAAAATTTCTTCTAAAAAATATTAGTGGGCTATTAAGCTTATCCTAGTTCACTCCAAGTTTACTTCCACCCTTATTCTCTTGCCATATTCTTAGGATGGGAATCTTCCTTACTATTCTCTTCTATAGCTAGGTCCGTCCTAAGCCTATATAAATAGCCAATATAGAGGTCAAAACAATTTGCCTTGCTATACAAATACAAGTCTTTGGCTTTGTTTTTCTGGAAGTCTTCCAGCAAGCTATTAAAGAGAATGGAAATAAAAAATAAGACTATTATCATAAACCCATAAACTATTAAATCACCCTTGGTCTTTATGGTAATAATAGCACCCAAGATGAGGGTAGAGAGAGATTTGAAGGTGGGGAGGGACTGGATAAGGGTATCAATCCAGTCGTTCTTAACGGCGCCTGAAATATCTTTGTAGTAGAGAGCCTCGTCTATAAGACTTGATATAATATCTGCCTTGTACCAGTTTTTCTTATCGAGCAAGCCCTTTAAATGTTTGTAAAAGTCATTTTCTTGCTCCATCTTAAATTGGTCTTTGAAATTATTATATATTAATAATAAAACAAGAAAGAGGAAAAATAAAGACAAGATAGCAAATAATATGGAATTAAACATGTAGGATACAACTAGTATGACAAAGTCAATGACATAGATAGCAATTAACTTTTTAGAAGTGGATACATATTTCCCTTTCTTCTCATCCATATATTTATAAAATTCATTAAACAGTTCTATTGCCTTACTTACTTCAGCACTTTTATTATCTTTATTATTATCTTTATTGTTTTCTTTATTATTTTCATTCATAAGTCCTCCCGAATTATTTATCTAAGCACTTAGTTAAAGTTTCTTAGTCCAAAGAAAAGGGGCATATGCCCCTTTTTGGTTTTGTGTCTTAGTTGACACTTATTTGTTAGAAATTAAGCTTCTTGGTATTGGCTTTTTCTGTAAGCTGAGTAAGCGAATGCCATGATTGCAACACCAGCTACGATAAAGATTAGAGATCCGATACCACCTGTTTGTGGGATGGTTACAGTTCTGTTGACAACTTGTTTAGCGTTGTTAGCTTTATCATCTTTTTTGTACTTAATATTTGTATCTGTGTCTGTGCCTTTGGCTACTGTAAATTTTTCGTCATTTCTCTTAGCATAGCCCTTTGGAGCGTCAATTTCCTCTAGTTTGTAGTCACCATACTCAAGACCATTGATTTCGAATTGACCTTTTTCGTTTGATACTAAGATAACTACTCCAGCATCTTTTGAACTGTCTTTCCATTCATATCTTATGCCAGCTGTTTTGAATGCCTTGTTGTAAGTATCCTGAGCTTCATTAACTGCTTTTACTAATTTAGCCTTTTCTGTATCGTCTTTTCTTTCGTTATATTTTTTAACAGCATCATCTAGGGCAGTTTTAGCTGTGGCAAGTTTTTCTTGTTCTGCTTGAACAGTATCTACAGATTTTGCAGCAAGGTATTTCCCATCATTATTTTTAACAACGAACTTAGCTCCTGCTAGTCTGTCTGCATCTTGAACTTCGGCAGGTTTCTTTTCTGTTGTCTTAACGAATTTCTTTCCACCTACAACTACTTGAGGAACAGTTGGTGTTAGTGGTGGTGGGTTGGTATTGTCTTTCTTGTTTGTGATTGTTACTTGGCCTGCTTCTGTTGTTGTATATTCAGGGTTGTATCCTGCCACACGTTCTTCGATTGTCCAACCTGTTGCATCTTCTCCTAGACCAGAGAATTCACCGGCAAATAGTCCTGTTACGGTAAATTTAATGCCATCTCCTAAGTCAATTGGGTCGTTGCTTGCTTTATTGGCAACAGTAAGAGCAACTGAGTAAGCTTTATCACCTTTTCTTAGTGTATAAACTAATTTGAGGTCTTTTGCATTTGTTTCAGATGGATCTTCTGCATCTGCTAAGTCTTTAATTTTCTTTGTTACTTTAACTTTACCATCTTTTGGTGTTACATCTTTTGGAGTGTGTTTGCTACCTGGTTTGTGGCCATATTCTAATGTAACGTTGTTCTTTTCTGGTTGATCAACAACAGCTGTACCATTAACTGTTGCAGAGTATTGAATAGTGATTGTTACATCTTTTCTTTGTACGCTGTCTGTTTCAGTTACTAGAGTAACGTCGTTGATTTTCTTTAGACCAGCAGGTGTTAGTTGAAGTCTGAAACCATTGTCATCTTGTACTAATTCATAGTCAGTTGTGTTATCGAAAGTTATATTATTATCAGCTGTGATTTTAAGGTCTTTATTGAAGGTTAGACCATTGGTCATGATATCGTTCCAGGTTAGGTTTTCGTAAGATGTTCCTTTTTCTATCTTAGTTTTAACTTCGTAAGGAATCTTCTTACCAACTTCAGCCTTTGCTGTTGCTTTTTTCTTATCCCAGTTATCTACATTAGCTCCAACGCCGATGCCTGCATTTTGGTCAGCTTCGTCAAATCCTGCAGCCTTTTCTAATTCTTTTTCATTATTAGTTGTATCAGCTTTTTTAAAGTTCTTGTCGATTTTTGGTTTATCTTCTGTGTTCTTTGGATAAACATGTGCGTCTATTACAGTACCTAATTTGTTTGCCAATGGAAGGGTGATTTCTACTGGAACTGCTTTTTGGTCAACAATTGTTTTTCCGTCGTTTTTGTAAGTAGATTTTTCTTTAACTTCGTCGATTACAAAAGCTCCCTTTAGTTTTGATGTATCAAACTTAATACCTGCGCTATTCTTTGTAAGACCACCGAAGGCTTCATCAATATTTGTTGTGAAAACTAAGTCGTCTCCATTAAATTCAGGAGTCATTACATCATTAACGACTTTACCCTTAATATATTGGGCTACTTTCTTTTCTCCTACTGTGGTTGTTTCTTTACCCTTAACTTTCCATGCAAAGAATATATCATTTGCTTCGTGAGCAGTATGGCCAGTAGTTAGAAACTTCTTGAGTGCATCAAGATTTTGTGAACCATCGTATCCTTTTTCTTCGATAGCCTTTGAGTCCCAAGCTTTTAATTCATCCTTAGTCATCATAAGCTTATGAAGAGTAACTGTTTTTGTAACAGCTTTTGGATCTTTACTAATGTTAGTATTAACATCTTCAGCCGCTTTTGCACTTGTGAATGGTGCTACTAGGATGCCTAGTACCATTGCTAGTGCAGTGAAAATTGAAAATAATTTGTTTTTCATATCCTCTCTCCTTTTTTAAAATTTTCAATTTGTCGATATAACCTATGTATAGGCTCCCCTCTCGGCCAACTATCAACGGGATTGGTCGAGTGAATGAATGTTTCATTCCTTTTATATAATCCCCACTTGAAGTGGGGCTTACATACATCTTCCTTGACCCTTGGGTTAAGGTTTCTTGCAGGTGGGGCTTGGGTATTGCCTTTTTTACCTGCCTTCTAGTACAGTTTGCATACTATATAATTATTATATCAGATTTTTATAATTTGTGTATAGTTTTTTTGAATATTTTTATGTTTATTTATTTCCTACTAGATACTAATAAAAATCTTTTATATTTTTAAGTGGTTGTTAGCTCGTGTTGAAGCTTGTCATAAGTTATTCCTTGGACCTTTCTTCTTAGCTCTTACTTAGAGGTCAGCCTTCTTTTTTTTGCCTTTTCTTTAGGGCGAGGTAGCTTGCGGCGAGGGTCATGGTTATGGTTCCTAGTAGGCTATAGCCGAACCATGGGCCTTCTCCTCCTGTGTATGGGTAGACCGCCTTTTTGTTTTTGATTTTTATGCGGTTTGTGGCAGAGTTTTTGTCTTCTCCAACCAGGAGGTCTCTTTTTTCTAGCTTATCGCTTTCTTTGTCAACCTCATATATTTTACCCTTGTCGACCTTAAACTTGTAGACTGTCCTGTCTTTTAGGACGTAGCCCAAAGGTGCTTGGGTTTCGTAAATTCTATATTCGCCATCAGGTATTGAGCTAAATTCAAAGCTGCCGTCTTTCTTTGAGCTTGAAGTCCACCTTTTGCTGGTTGTATCTGTTGGTCCTATCGGAGTTCCGTCAGTTTTGATTGGTAGGTAGGCACTTCCTACTTTGATTTGTAGTTCAAATTCTGCCCCTGCCAGACCTATATTTTCGTTATCTTGGTCAACTTTCTTTAGGTAGAGGTCAGGGCGTTTGATATTAGCAAGGTCGATTGTTAGGAGGTTGATATCTCGTACTAGATAGTAGTTTTGGTAGTCTTTCATGGCTACTGGGTCTTTGGATATGGTTAGCTTTTCTATTTGCGTATATTTATCTAGGCTTGTTTTGATATCCTTTGTTCCGAATTCAATATGACCTGTACTTTGGTTTATTTCTCCAACATCATAGGTTAGCTTGGCTCCTATTTTTGTATCATCCTTGTAAGGCATATCAATAATGAATTGATATGTTCTTTCTTCGTCAGCTGATAGCTGGCTTGGTTGGGTGGTTTCGCTTCCGCTTGAGCCTAATGGTAGGGGCTCTTTCTTGTTACGGTAAGGAGGAGTGATGCGGAGGGTTAAGGTGGCTTCTTTTGTTTCGACAGTGTAGGTTGACTCATCTTTGGCTAGGAGGGTGGCGTTTGCTCCAAGCTGTACCAGCCTTACCTTGGTGGTGGCTTGGGTTAAGGTCGCTCCCCTTCCCTCTACGAGCAATCTCGCTTTTTCTAGTTGGCTTTCTTTGGCTTTGATTGTTATTTTTTGCCTAAAGGTCTTGGCTTTTGTGTCAATTCCAATGATTTCTGCCTTGAGGTTTTCTTTATCAGAGTCATTTGAATAAGCACTTACGCTTACTTTCTTCATTTCATCTTCCGAGTCGTCGAAGGAGTTTAGCCATTTGATTTTGCCATCTTTTTTCACTTCTAGCTGCCATATTTTGTCGGACTTAGTGTAGGTGGCTGGTGCCTTTTCCTCTTTTAGCTCGTATTTACCTTCTGGCAAGCTATCCGATTCAGCTATTCCCTCTGCGTTTGTCTTTAGGGTTTTGGTTGGGAAGTTCTTTTGTGGGTCGGTCGGATCTTTTTGTCCGCTTGTTGGGGTTAGGGTGAACTCTGCCCCTTCTAGGGTCAAGCCATCTTGGTCGGTTTTTTTAATCTTGATTTTTGCTTTTCTGTGGTTTTCGATGATTTGCTTGGCATCTTTGATGTTTATTATGTTTCCATCTTTGTCTACATCAAAGCTTGATACAGGATTTGTTGGCAAGTCGTACTTGGTCTCATCTGGTGATTTTATTTCATAAAGATCGTAGTGACCCTTTGTAAGTCCTTTCCAAGAGAAAATTCCGTCGCCGTCGGATGTTCTTGTGGATCCTTCAAGGTCAGCTCCATCTTTTTGAAGTTTGAAAACGGCTCCTTTTAGTGGAAGTCCAAGACCCAAATCTTTGAGTTTTTGAGGATTGTCTTGGGTTTGGTCGACTACATTTGATAGGACTCCACCATCAACTTTGGCAAATTCAATTTTGTTCTTGTAGTTTACTAGCTTAATTTCCTTTCTGGCATCTCCAAGCCCTTCTGGATTAAAGAATTGAGACCATGTTTCAAAACTACCAGTATGAGCGTAAGAGTAAGCACCATCTTCATAAACATAGTGGTTAGCGTAGTAGGAAGTTGTCTTTAGCGAGCTTAAATTTTCCCCTTTTAGCTTACCTTTGATTTCTATTACATAGGTTGAATCATTTGCATATCTGTCGTTTAGGTAGGCAGTTGGGATGGTGATTTGTCTGGTGATTTTCTCGCTACTGTTGTTTTTGGAAACATACCTGTAATACCTATATTTACCATAATTATAGTCATACTTATAGTAGTCATAAGGACTGTAGGCATTTACTTCTTCAATCTCTGTCCAAGTTTTGGTTGGATACCACTTGTATTTGTCTCCTCCCTTATCTACTAGTTTCAAATCACTACGAACTGTACCACTCTTTCCGTCTTCATATATATCATAGGAGTCTGGGAGGTCGCCTTCTTGCCAGCCATTAAATAATTTTGTTGGATGGCTTCCTGGGCCTTGTTTTTTGTAGGTTCTAACAGAGAGGCTATCGTCAACTACTATGTCTTGGTCGGTAGTGAAGGTTATATTTTTGTTCGATAGGGTTTTGTTCCAAGGGTTGTAGTAGATTATGGCTGTAAAGGTCTTGCCGTCAGGGTCAAGCCTTAGCATATAGGAAGATATGTCTACTTGTGGGTTTTGGTAACCAGTGTAGCCTACTTTCTCATTTTCTCCCCTGTAGTCAATTTTGATTTTGTCAGAATAATGATATTGCCTACTGTCTGGGTCCGTGTTGATTCCTATATCTGCTGTTACTTCTATGTCTTGGGTGTGGTCTACCTTTCTTCTGTCTGGGAAAAGTTGGACTAGCATTGACATAGTGTCTGGCTTGTAGTCTTTGACATAGTTAGTAAAGGTGTAGGTTATTGATTTTCTATCTGTGTTAATCTTTGCTTCGGCAAGCTTTCCAGCAGGGCCGATTATGTCAAAACGTGAGTCAGGGTTTTTGCCTTCATCTTCATTGGTTTTGAATATTCCATCAAGGTCAACATTGTCTGAGAAGTTGATTGTGAAATAGTCTCCAGCTTTGATTGTGATTTTCGGATCTATCTTGAAGTTGAATTTAGCAAGCATGCCTTCTGCCTTGTTTGGATAGACAACATTTGTTCTTTTTGAATCTTCTGTTGATGTAAGCTCTTCCTTTTTTCCATCAAAGGTGATTGCACTCGAAATATCATCTTTCTTGGCTGGTGTAGGTCCCCAATCTCCTCCGCCTAAGGCTATCAGTTTCTTTTTGGAATCTAGGATATAGCCATCCTTGGTTTTGCTCTCCTTCAACCAATAGTAGCCATAAGCTAGGTCTTTGAAAACTATTTTTCCTTCAGAATTTGTCGTGTATTGGTCATTTCCGACTTGGGTTTCTTCTGAGTCCGTATTGTGGAGGGTGTATTTGACATTGGCTAGAGGAGAGCCTTTTTCATCTAGCTTGGTCAAGGTAAATTCTCCCTTGCCTGGTTTTTTGTTTACGATTTTTCCTAGGGTGCTTATATTATTTTCATCTACTTCTTTTTCTACAATTTTGCCATCTTTGCCTTTGTCAAATATCCTTATCCTACCTTGGACAACTCTAAATCTCTTGATTGGTCCTTGAACTTGCATGTATCTTTTGCCTGGTTCATATTCTGGAGCCTTTGGTTCTATAATTCTATAGTAACCATCAGTTAGGTTCGTTATTTCGAATTGACCATCTTCATCAGAGGTGTAAGTTTTTCTACTATTTTCTGGACTTACTCCACTTGTTACTTTCTTTCCAGTTTCCTTGCTTATATAGTAGTAGGTAGTTTTTCCTTGAGGGCTTCGTTCAGGTTTAATCATTTCCATGTTTGAAGTCAATGGATAGTAACCTTGGTTGGTGGTTTGGATATCGTCTGGGTCTTGTTTTTCTAGGTAGAAGGCAATATTCTTTAGTGGGGTTTCATTTTTCCCATCTAGTCCCACTTTCTTAAATTTGATTTCAGTTTTGTTGTTTATGATTCTAAACTCAAATCCATCGCCGATATTGGCTCCCTTGCCTAGGTATTGATTAGACTCTGTTATGTTTCCCCTAGCGTCTGTAAGCGGCTTTCCTTTTTCATCTAGGACTGCCTTTAGGATAGCTACGAATTTTTGGTCAGGCGGTATGAAAGCAAAGCTTAGTCTGTACTTGTACTTAGTTTTTGCAAATCCATCTGGTGCTTCCACTTCTTCTAGGAGGTAGTCCTTGCCTAGTTGGATAGTGTTGTTTAGGTCAATCCTATAGGACTTGGCGTCAGATAGGTCGATTATTTGTTCATAGACCGTATCATCGGTATTTGATGTATCGGCAGGATCCTTTGAGATTTTTATCCTAAGTTTGCCCTTGTTTATATAGGTGAACTTATTCTTATCCATAAAGCCCTTTGATAGGTAGAAGAAATATGGTTTGGACTTGTTGATTACATAGATACTTCCATCTGTATCTGTATGAACTTCAGGTTTTGATGGGTTTCTATTTAGCAAGGTTTGGAAGTCTGCCGCACTTGTTAGAAGATTATTTTGGCTATCTATTTCATAGAATTGTTTTTTTATAGCTCCATCTTTGTCTTCGTATACTTTTATTGCAATCTTCCTATCGCTATCTTCATAACCTTCTGGGGCTTGGGTTTCTATGAGGACATAGACGCCCTTGGATAGGTCTTTGATTTCAAAGCTACCATCCGAACTTTCTACTTGATATGGTGGAAATTCAGATTGACCTGATTTAGCTGAATCTATATCTTCTGGCTTATTTGAAGTCTTTAGCAAGATGAATTTGGTATCTTTTTTTATTAGATCAGATGTACTCCTAGAGCCAATCTTCTTCCACTTTAGGTTTGTGGTGGTTTTGGTGTTAGTTATCTTATAAGAATACTTGTTATCTCCCTCAACCTTTTCGATATTTTGTTTTGTATCAAATTTATTGTTAGTGTAGGTTGGGTAGTAGTCCTTGCCATAGTTTTGGAAATATTCCTTTTCAATCTTAGGGTCGTGGTCTACCTTAAGTCCATCAGCTGTCTTTTTGACCTCAAATATCCATTTGAATTGCTTGTTATCACTTTGGTATCCTTCTGGGATTCCAACTTCTTCTAGCTGGTAGATTCCTTCGCCTAGGTTTTGGAAGTCCACACTACCATCAGATTGAGAACGACGCAAGGCACTGTACTTACCTGTAGCTGATGTTATTGAGTCTGGCCTAACCTTTTTATCTTCTTCGCTTGGTTTTTGGCCGTCAACTGTTTCTAGGTTGCCGTCAGAATCATATTTATAGACTTTGCCATTATTGGTAAATGTGCTTACCCTTCCTGTTTCAGTAAATTCTGTTATCCTATTGCCATTTGTATATTTTTTGAGAACGGCATTTTTGTCTTCTCCATAGTATTCGTAGGTTTTGGCACCTTCTGCCATTGAATATCTTACTTTTTTGAGTCTAAAGTAGGCGTCTTTTAGCGGAAGTTTGTTGCCATTTTTGTCTTTTTCATCTTTGAGTTTTATGAAGGAGAAGTTCGTCTTGCTGTAGTTTCTGATCTTAAGGTCTTGGAGGTTGCCATCTTCATCGTAGGCAGGCTCTCCATTAGCCTTTGTCTTAAAGCCTAGGGACTTATCAAAGTCTCCATTAGTTTTGTCAAATTCTATCCTTAGCTTATGAGTTTTCTCATCTTGAACTACCTTAAAGAACCATGGATCTGGCTTTTCAAACTTATCTATAGCCCTTATTTCTTGAAGCTTGTAGCGTCCAACTGCTAGGTACTTAAATTCAAAGTGGGAGTTGGCGTAAGAATAGATAGTCTTATCATAGCCACCCTCAAGCTTCTTGCCTTTTTCATCAACTTCAGTTAGTCTAAAGTCAGAAGAGCTAACAGGTACTTCTTTACCATTCTTTTTAGCTCCCTCAATCTTTTGGAATTTAAGGTCGATGTAGCTTTTCTCGTTATTGATGCTTACGAACTTGCCTAAAGCATTTCTAGTGAAGAAATCATTTGGCTCATCCATTTTTTGATACTTGCCTTCGCTATTTTTTTCGTAACCCGTAACGACCTTCCTCCATGAACCATCCTTATCTTCAGTGAAGGTTATTGTCAAGAATGAATCTGGAAGTTTGTAGCCTTTGGCTGGTTTGATTTCTTCTAAAATATAGGTTCCTGCTTCGATATTTGTAAATTCTACTCCTAGCTTTTCCTTTGACACAGCCTTGGCGAATTTACTTTTTTCATCGTATGGTTTTACTCTAATTGAGTCTAGTTCTTCTTTTGTTAAGGCCTTACCATCTGCCCCTATAGTTATTTCAGGAGCATATTCTGGTTTGCCATTATTTTTAAGGACTAGGCTTCCATTTTCATCAAGCTTAGCTTTTCTTAGGCTAAATTCTGCACCTTCGATATTTTGATAGGTGTTTTTATCCTTCTTGAAGAAGTTTAGGCTTGTTTTGTTCTTGTAGTTGGTAACTCTCGCATCGTGAATCCATTTGTATGGAGCATCTGGCCTTGCTGGGTCGGAACGACCATCATCTTTTACTTCTTCGATGTATCTAGCAAAGTCTGGGTCTCCCTTTTTGAAGCCCTTGATAGTTTTGCCTATAAGGTCTTTCTTTTCAGCTTCGCTTATGCCAATGTTGAAATCATCAGTTTCTTTGAAGGTGTGTTCAAAGTCAAAGGTGATATCCATGTAGTTGGCATCTCTTGGTACTTTTTCTTTGTTTATTACAACCTTGAAATACCACTTCATGTCCTTGCCATTTTTATCTTTTGGAGGCCTGTAAGTTTCATCTGGCATTTTGATTTCTGTAAGCTCATAAATACCTGGGGTTAATTCTCTGAAGTAGTTATCTCCTGGTTTACCAGTAGCTTCTGATACTCCGTCAAATTTCTCGTCATAGTATTTTGGGTAGCCCTTTTTGCCAGTATCTGTGTAGGTTCCATCATCATTTTTCTTGTAGATATTTACCTTTTCACCATTTATTAGCTTACGAGCCTTAAATTGTGAACCCGTTAGGGCTGCCTTGTTTTCATTGACCTTAGTAATTCTTAGAGGAATTCTAAAACCAGTTTCGTCGTGGTTGAAGATTTCTATTAGGTTACCGTTTGAGATTGTAACTTTCAATAGATGATTTCCGCCCTCTGTTTCTTTGGCTTGGGTCATATCAAGATCGATTATTGTTGTAGTATCTGTACCCCATAAACTAGCATTTGCTTCATATCTTGTATATTCAAGTCTGTAAGTTCTTGCTGGGTCAAGATTTGGGAAGGTTAGTTCTCCCTTATATGGAGCTTTTTGCGTTGGTCCAACTTGACTCCATCCTGCTATAGTTCTTAAAACTTGCTGGTCTTTAACTAAGAGTTTGATTTCTCCAGCAAAGCCTTCTGGAGGATTGCTGTCATCTTTGCCATCCTTTTGGTTAGAGTAGGTGAAGATAGTCTTTAGATCTACATTACCTGCTGGTTGAGGATTGGTATTTTCTTCTACAAAGTTTGCACTAACTATTATATTATGAGCTGGCATCTTGAAGGTATAGGAATTGCCACTTGGACTTACTTCATTACCATCAACAATTAGCTTGTCTAGTTTTTTACCTGTATCTGGATAGATAGTTAAGGTTACTTGATCATTTTCCTTTATATATTCTGCCTTACTAGCAACAAGCCTACCACCTACTGGTTGGTTTATTGTTATAGAATAGCTAGGTGTTTGAGGCTTTTGTACAAATTTTGCATAAACTTCAACATCTCCTGCTGGCATTTTGAACTTATACCTATTACTATAATTAGTATAGGCTACTAGCTCATTGGTGGCTAGGTTTCTTATCTCAAGTTTGTCTATACCATAACCATTTTCCTTGTGTGTTTTAAAGTATACGTCTTCACCTTCAGAAAATTCTTTATTCGTATCTTCAAAAGTTACACTTCCAAATCCTTCTACCCTCTTTTTAACCTTGTAAGTCTTTGGCTCTTGGTTAATTTTCTTGGTTACCATTGACCTAGTGTCAAGGTTTATTCCAGTGTCTGTAGGATTTTTCTTATAGGTCATCCACTTATGGATTTGATAAGCAGTGTTATTTGTTGCATTAGCATCCAAGATTACTTTGTAGGTAAGGTCGAGACTTTCTCCAACACCAAGATTAATGTCTTTGTCTATGGAATCTGTAATTTGCCTTGAACTGTCAAGCTCATTTCCATCCTTGCTTATAGAGTAGGACTTGATTTTGACCCCGTTACTAGTGGCTATGCTTAGCTTTCCGTCTTTAAGCAAAGATTCTTCTTTGCCTTGGGATGTGAAGTTTGAGTCAGTATTTAATATCCCATCCAACAAATCTTTTTGGACATAAGGAGCAAAGTCTCTTGCTTTTTTGTAGGATTTGTTGGCTAGCACTTGCTTTAGGGTTTGACCAAAGAAATTATAGGCTGAATTTTTAGCAATTTCACCCTTATACTCTTGGGCTTTTGGACTTAATTCTGTTGTATCTTGGTCAACATGAGTAAGTACAGGCGTATAACCTCTATCTTTTAATGCTTTAATTGCTTCAATTTGATAAAAAGGTCCTCTCAATTCCCCAGTTCTTTTGACCTCTTTTGACTTAAAACTTGCAAAGTTTATAAGGTATTTATTGTCATAGGTATCGCTTGTTAGCTTGGCTAAATTTTCATTTATTAGCTTTAGCAATCTATCGCCACCGTCTAGGATACCGACTCTTTTATCAACTCCAACTTTTTCCAAATAATCCTTTACTCCAACCTCTTGGTCAATTATATTAAATTGACCTTCAAATTGACCAGGTTCTAATATACCCATCTTGTATGAGTAATCCCTTGCATTATCTAGGTCTTTGATATTCGTCTTTTCGAGTAATACTTTATTGAATTTTGGATTATTTCCAGAATATTCAATTATGGATAGGTATACTTCTGCTCCATCTGTGTTAGCCTTAGCTCTTAGATCTGTGATAAACTTATTAATGTTGTTGTCAAGGTTATTTAATTTATTTGAATAATCTTGTGATCTATCAACTAGGAGGATCCAGTGAGATTTATTTTTGCCTACTTTTTTTGTTTTCGGAGTTATCCTAACCCTAATATCACGAGATCCATCTGTGGTATCAACGCCACTTGCCCTTACTGTGATGTTTGCATTTTCAGAATCGATATTGTATGGTTGGATTTCTTCTAGTCCAGGGTCAGTTGGTGCTTGCATTATCCTATCAACTTGTATAGGTGCTGATATATCAAGACCCACACTCCTATATCTTAGGCTTTGGGCTGAGTAGTCCACTTGCCTAGGTTTGTTAGAGGTCTTTGGGTTGTCTCTGTATTTTTTGACAGTTCCATTTCTTTCTACTACGATGTACCATCTACCAGGATCTTTTTCATAACCTGCAGGTCCTCTATATTCTTCGAGGACGTAGTTGCCTGGTTTTAGCTGATCGAAGGTTACTATACCTTGGTTAGGAGCTTCATCGGCAATCTCTTTAGGACTTTTGCCTGTTTGACCGCCCTTGCCATCTTCTTTGGTTATTGGAACTCCAGGTGTAACCTTTTGGACGTATTCTTTTGGATATTTTCCATTCATTAATATCTCAAAGTTATCATCAGCAGTGTAGAGTCTAAAGTAGGCACGTCTTAAGCCTACCCTTATAGGATTGCCATTTTCATCTGTAAAGCCTATTGCGTTACCTACTTTTTTGATAGAGAACTTTCCTAATTTTTCTTTTTCTGGGAAGTCTACTACTCCCTCAAATACTGAATGGAAGTCGGTTTTGGCGTTGGTGTTAGGGTCTCTTACGATTACCTTCATCTTGCCTTCGTTAGCTATTGCCTCAGCCTCGACCTTTAGGAGGATATCGTCAGCTTTTTGGTAGTCCTTTGGTGGATTGGTTTCTCTTAGGATATAGTAACCACCAAACTCCAAACCCTTGAGGTGGAAGATTCCATTTTCGTCTTGGATAATTGGGGTTTTGTTTAATGGGATGAAGTCTCCATTAGCATCCTTATCTCCAATAATTGCCCCATAGAAGTCTGACTTGTATATGTTGAAACTTACTGGTTGTTTGTTTTTTCCTTCTAGCTTATTGGTAACTTCATTAGCTTCTACTTTATGTTTGCCATCTTGCTCTATTATTTTTCCCTTGTACTTTTTGAAAGTAATGTCTATGGTTCTTGATTCATTGGCTATTTGATAGGCTTTTACCTTGCCCTTAGCACTTATAAGTTCAGATATATCTATTTTTTTTAGGTCAGTTGAATTGAAAATCTTATCTTGGTTTTCGCCTGCTCCTGCCTTTGGAACTTCATAGAGCTTGTAAGAAAGTTCTCCCTTATTTGTTCCTTCTTTATTTTCACTAACTACAAGTTTCCAGCCATATAGGTCGGTTTTCTTGTAGCCTTTTGGGGCTTCCAGCTCTTCTAGCAAGTATTCACCTGCTTTTAGGCCCTTGAAGGTTATATATCCTCCTCCCTCAGCTTGTTGACCATCAACCTTTTTTCTTGGAGGTTCGGTTTTTGTAGTATTGTCGGTGTAGGCTTCTTCTAGGTAGAAATCACCATCAACTGTCTTTAGAGACATCAACCTAAATTTTGCATCTCCAAGACCAAGATGTTCCTTGCTTGTCTCAAGGTTTTCTGTTCTAACTTTTCTAAATTTGATATCTATCTTTTTGGTATAGTTCCTAATTATAGGAAGGTCTACAACTTTTCCATCCCTTGTAGCCTTCAGCGTTTCAAGTTTTTTGCCAACAAAATTTACTTCAACCTTTTTCTTTCCTGAAATATTAGTTTGCTCAGCGGAAAGGAGGTAGCTAGGAGATTTTTCATAGCCATATGGGACTTTTGTTTCCTCTAGGACATAATAGCCTACAGGAATTTGTTCAAATTTGAATTCTCCAATAGTTCCCTTAGATGTCTGGTCGTATTTACTATCAAAGTCCGTATCATTTAGCTTATCTATGTTAATTTTAGCCTTATCTACACTTGAATCTTTTAGTTTTCTTAGCCTAAATTCTGCTCCATCAAGGTTTATGAACTTATTTTTCTTGATAAATTCTAACTTACCAAGGTTATCTTCGATATTTGTTACTGAAACTCTTATTTTATTTCCATCAAGCTTAACAAGCTCACTTCCATCAACTGATTTAGGAATCTTATCACCAAGGACAACTTCTGTCTTAAATCCGTCATTAACATGGATGCTAGGAAGTTTTTTTGCCTTGTAAGGGCCATCATCAGGATATATCTCAACCCTTTTGATAGTAAGGTCGAAGTCTTCTATTTTTTCATAGCCTGCTGGTTGTCCAATTTCTTGAACCTTATATCTACCTGGTCTTAGGTATAGTTTGTGGCTTTGCTTGCCATCATCTGAGGTCCATGTTTTATTTTCACCATTGTCTATATTGGTAAAACGGAATGTGGCACCCTTAAGCTTAGTTCCATCTTTTTTGAACTTATCAATTTCAATTGGTGCCATTACACGACCTGCTATTAGCTCTTGGTATTTTCCTTCTTCGGTGTGGCTGTAGAAGACCAACTTTACAGAATCTGCCTTATCAGCATTCCAGTCGTTGCCTTTTTTATAGGAAGCTATGACTTTATTGTAAAGGTTAACCGCCATATCGTGTTGGGTTGCTTGGACTGGTGGATAGTTTTTGATTCTTGTTTCTTTATCCCTTAGCTTCCTCAAGCCTTGGTCTGTTTTCCTATCAGGATGGGAACCATTAAAGGAGCCATCCCAGCCAGTTTTTGGATAGGTCTGTCTGATACCTGAAAGGGTATGCTCTACCTTCCACTCATCCATATTGTAGGATGATGGAGCGGTGAAATAATCATCTTCGAGTGATTTGCCATCTGTGAAGTGGTGGATTACTCTTTGAAACATTGATGATTCAATAAGCCTGTGCATCTGTTCTCCATTGTGGCTATTTGAGTAATCCTTCTTTACTTCTTCACCATAGAAATAGATTTTTTTCATCAATTCTTCCATAGCTTGACCTTGGCTCATCCCATCGTGGTTTAAGTAAACGCCATCATAGGAGTTTCCTGCTGTCAAGTAGGTTCTTAGATTATAACTTCCAGATGGATTGCCTAATGATTCGTTAAGTCTGCCTATTAGGTAGTCCCCTGCCACGTCCTCGTGGATATCTAAGAAGACTCCGTTTTTGCCAGTAAATACTGGTGCATTTACTCGGTCGTTGAAACAAGATACCATATCAAAGTTCTTGTTGATACGCATGATTGGGTATGGATCTTCTGTGTATGCTAGATAGCCATTTGCGAGAGCTTGATCAGATACCTTCTCCGTGAAAAGTTCTATACGTCCTCCCTCAGTGTCATACACCTCATCGACATTGAATTTCTTTTTATCTTTTAGGTTAACCTTGAAGTTGTAGGTATCATCCCTGGTGGCTTTTTGATTTTCATATTCATAAGAAACAAGGGTTCCTGGATAATATTGGCCATTGGATAGAACGACGTCTCCTGCTTGTTCAGTCCTCCTATAACCACCTTCTTTTTTAGGAACAAAGTAGACTTTTTTAGGTCTTATATTTTGCTCTCTCTCACCATTGTTTATATCAAAGGTAGGCCCATCCAAGGATGTGTCTTGGTTTTCACCTCGTCTGATCAAATCTAAGGCGTACCAATCAGCCCTTCTATCAGATACTCTTTTGGCTACTAGAGTTCTTGTATTATCATAGTAGAATCTCTCGTTGGTAAACCTATCCTTTAGGCCGAGGAAGGTTGCTGGGATGTTTGTTTCCACGAGGTTAAATGGTACTTCTGCAAATCTTCTAGCATTTTCTACTCCCTTTAGCCACTTTATTGGTGTAGGAAGTTTCTCGAACTTGTCTAAGTATTCCTGGAGAAGATTATCTATGTAGTTCTTATCAGGATTGATTCTAAAACCAATTGAATAAGTTTCGTGAACTTGGTCGGGATCAATCGGAGCTTTGACCTTGATGTATAACTTTTCTCCAAGCTCAGATTTTGCTATGCTGGAAGCTTGGCTTAGAAGTTCTCCTAATCTTGATGATTGTTTGTAGCCTGAATTAGAGTCTAAATCGCTCTTATTGCTAGAGGCCTTGTAGGAGAAGTTTTTTAGTCCTTGGTTGGATGAGGCAAAAACTGTTAAGTTTAAGTTATTAAAGGTTAGATTTTCCTTAGAATTAATCAGGTCTTTGGTATCAACTTCAATGTTCCATTCTACATAGGCTCCATCGAGGTTTGGTCCTATTAGAGAAGTTATTTCTTTTTCGTCTTTGTCCTTTAATTTTTGAGAGGTCGTCCTCCAATCTAGTTGGTAAGGGTAGGAGCCCGATTTACTCTCCCCCTTATCTTCTACAACAAATTCACTTGTAACTGGTGATTTGGAATTTTCGCTTACTATAATCGTAGGCATAGCTTGGACTGGGTTATTCTTAGGTGCAACTTTTATATTTATAGCAATTTTCTTTTGATTACCAATATACCTTGTATCAAAAGCTAGATTTTGATCTATATCTAAATCTATACTTTCTGTAACCTTTCTTACATAGGTATACCTGATGAAGTGGTCATTGCCATTTTCCAAGTATTCAGCAGTTGCAATCAACCTATTATTCTTGTAGAGGTCCTTTATTTGTTGACCTAAATCATCTCTTAGGTAAGGGCCTAAGTGGATGTCGAAATACCAACCTGAAGGGATTGGCCAGCTAGGAGTAGCCTTTACCTTCATGGTTGTTTTAAGCTTAAACTTCTTATCGGCAAAAGGACTAGATTCTCCTTGTCGAACTTGGAGGTTACTTGGTCTAAAGTTTTCCTTCCTATCTTTGTCTACAAGATTTTTAATCTGAGAATCATTGGCTGTCATCAATTTTTCCTGGTCAGCCTTATTTAGCTTATATTTTTCTCCTAACCTTGTTAATAGTTTTTGGATATCTTCTAAGCTATTATTTTTATCCCTTAGGGCATTCTTCAATTCTCTGTCAGCCTTTTCTAGGTTAGTGAGGGCTTTTTTACTATTGTTGTTGGACTTATCTTCTATAGTCTTATTATTAGATTTTTTTGTTAGCTTGTTTTTATCTGCTTGTTTCTTTTGGGGTCCATCTTCATCATCATCTGATGGTTTTTCCTCTTCTTTAACGAAGCGAGGATTTCTCACACCCTTGCCATTGACAGAATATTTTATAACCTTAGTGTTTTTCTTATCAAGCTTATTGGTATAGGTTACCTTTAAGATATATCCTTGAGGAAGGTCTAGGGTTGTTTCATCTGTATAAGGGATGGTTGTTGAGTATTCTTTTTTGAGGTCAAAGCCCTTATCACCAGCCTTAAAATAATCAAGGGTTATTTCTCCAGTGCTTGGATCTTGATTTTCATCGATCTCAAGCCTGTAGATAAGTTCATTTTTCTTTTCATCCTTGCTTGCCTCATCCCCCTTGTCCTTGGAGATTAGGTAGTCGGTGTAAGTTAGGGTATCATCTTGGGCTTCTTCATCGCCCTTATTGTAGGTGATTTTTCTTAGAGAATCATCCTTTTCCTTGATATTTCTTAGGACTAGATTTTTAATACTTGGGTTATTTTCGTCTTCTTCTTCAACAAACTTATAGGAAATTCTTCTTAAATCCAAATTTCTCCCTTCTTGATCTAAGGATAGGTCAAAAGAATACAACTTGTCAGTAGAAATTCCTTCCTTATGTATAGGAGCTTCTATGGTGTATTCAATAGACTTACTTGTAGGTGGAGTCTTTATTGATAGAGTATGTAAGTCTCCATCGTCCTTTCTTTCTTCTATGTAGTCAATATTTTCACTTGGCGTAGATAGATCTTTGACTTCCTTTACTATAAGCTTAGTTAAGTCCTGGTTCTTGTTTGTGGCAAGAGATAGAATTAGGTCATCGTCAGAAGAGGCTTCTTCTCTATCAAGCCTTATAGTATAAATAATACTATCCTGGCCTTCACTAAGGCTTGCCTTCTGGCTAAGAGCGTAGCTATCCTCTCCTTGGATTTTCTCATTACTTTTGTATGGGTCAGCATCGACTTTATCATTATCTTGCCTTTCGCTTTCACTTAGCCTAAGCATGGTAGGCATTTGTTCATCCTCGTCATTGATACCTAGAGCATAGACATTAGTCGGTATGCACATACTTATGGCAAGGATTAGCGAAAATAACTTAACCATAAATTCTCTCAATTTATTTTTCATAATACCCTCCGTTGTTTTTATCAAGTTGAAAGAATTGAAAGAAGTTAGTCTCCCCCAATAATTTAATTTCGAATTCTTGTAACGCTAATAAGTGTATAATAATAATATACTTAGCATCCTTTGTTAACTTAATTTTAACTTATTCTTAAATTTAATACAAGTACTTTTTCTGCGATTTTTACACTTTTTATAAAAAAGACAATAAAACTAAATTTAGTATATTTTACTAAAAATTTTCCTCGTGTTTCTCAGTATTTATACATATAATTCATTACCTTTAATATTTATTATAAGCTTGTGCTAGTTACTGTGGGGTATTATATTGTTTATTTATTAGCGTTTTGTATATATGATATAATTATTCATATTTTACTAAAGATCCTCATAAAATTTATTCAAGAGCATAGCTTAGGCATATCTCCTTTGGATCTGATACAGCTTAATTATCTCTTTCAAGCAGAAATATCATTTTATCTATCATAAAAAAATTTACGCAAGAAAAAACTGCCTTTTGGGGGCAGTTGCATTCTAATATTATACGTATGTTTAGATTTTTCAATTAATTTACTAGCTTACTAATGTGGCTATATCACAACCTTTCTCAAGAAGGCTCTTGTTTCTTGCCTTACTTTTTCTATATGAGTTAAATATTTCTTCTTTCTTTTCTTTTTCATAATAAACCTTCCAAAAACCATTTAGGAGAAAGTTTTGGCCGTGGTTTTTTATGAAAGCTTTGACATCGTCAATAGGATAGCCTAGGAAGAGGCCTATCTCGTGAGGGAAATCACTGATTCTCAATCTTTGTGATAGGCAAGTCATGCACTTGTTTAAATTATTGGAATCGTAGCCCAAGTCTTTTATAAAGTCTGCAACTTCACTGTCTCTTATAATATTTTCTAGTTGATTTTGCCTATAAACTAGGACCAAAAACCCCTTATTCTTTTTGGCTATTAGCCTAAATTTGAGGTCGCAATTGGGACAATTCTTGCACTTACTCTCCCACGAGCTTACTATCTGTCTGACATATTTGATGTCTGCCGACCTAATCTGGAAGAGATTGGCAGGCTTTATACCAGTAAGCACAGGAGAGGCGTGCTCTACTAGTAGGTCTTCTTTCATTAAAGTTTTTCTACTAATGTTTTAGCAAGTGCTTTTACATTTTCCAAAGCTTCGTCATCTGGATCATCGTAAGCTGCAAGTCCGTCTGCAACAAGGTTAAGACCATTGTCCTTGCATCTTTCTTGCCAATCATACATCCATTGACCATCATTCCATTCATATGAACCGAAGATTACTACTGGTTTTTCACCAAGTTTTGGTTCAACATCGTCAAACATTGGTTCAAATTCACCATCTTCTAGTTGTTCGTTACCCATAGCAGGACATCCAAAAGCAAAACCATCAAAGTCTGCTACATTGTCTGCTGAAAATTCATTTGCAAAGAAAAGTTCTGCTTCTGCTCCGTTTGCTTTTGCTGCTTCTAGGAAAGTTTCTGCCATCTTTTCTGTGTTACCTGTTCCTGACCAATATACTACTGCTACTTTTGCCATAATTATTTCTCCTTAAATTTTTTAATATTTTTATGTTAACATCACATATCGTGATAATGATAACCTATATCACTGTCTATGTAAAAAAAATTAACTAAGTTAATCTTTTTTAGCATCCGCATCCACAAGATTTGTGGTTGTGTTTGTCTTTGTCTTTGCTACTTGAACATGATATGCAGTCCTTGCATCCAGCATGACCATCTTCTGCTATAAATCTAGTATAGACTACATAGGCACATCCTGCTAGGATGATTAATAATAAAATTATTGATTGTAAGTTCATTTTCTTCTCCTTTGCTTGAAAGCCAAGAGTCTTTCCACCCTTTGGTGGCTTTTAGCCTTAGGGGAGAAATATCTCCCCATAAGCTTTTCTATCCGTTTACCTTTCCTGTCTCATAGTTGATTGACTTTTGAGCTTGAGGTTTTCTTACTAGTAGGTAAATCATTCCTACTAGGACTATGATTGCAACTACTGTCCACACATTGAATATTCTATACATGATGAGATTAGCAATGTTGTAGAAGATTAGTGATACTGCATAGGCATAGCACATTTGGTAGGCTATAGTTAGGGCTGTCCACTTATTGTCTGCCATTTCTGTCTTGATTGCACCAACTGCTGCAAAACAAGGCATGCATAGCATATTGAATAATAGGAAGGAATATCCAGCTACTGGTGTAGCTAGAGCGTGGTTGAAGGCCATTAGAAGTTCTTGACTTTCTTCTGTGACATCAGCCCCAAGGCCTAGTACTACTCCCATGGTTGCAACCACGTTTTCTTTGGCAACAAATCCTGTGATTGTTGCAACTGTTGCTTGCCATGAGTCGAAGCCGATTGGTCTAAAGATTATTGCAATCAATGAACCAAGACTTGCTAGTATTGAGCTTTCTGTATCTGCTTCAACTAGGTTTAGTCTAAAGTCGAAGCTAGATAGTAACCAGATTACTATTGTTGAAACGAAAATTATTGTTCCTGCTCTTTTTGCATAAGCCTTAGACTTGTTGTAGACATCTGTAAGGACTGATTTCGCACGAGGTGCGTGGTATGGAGGTAATTCCATTATAAAAGGTGCAGGATCTGCTTGTAATTCTTTAAATTTCTTTAGGATAATTCCAGAAACAACTATACTTGCTATACCAATCATGTAGAATGAGAAGGATACAAGAGCTGCATGTTCTTTGAAGAAAGCTCCTACGATTAGGGCTATTACAGGAAGTTTTGCAGAGCATGGCATAAAGGTTGATGTCATGATTGTAATCTTTCTATCTCTGTCAGACTCGATAGTTCTTGACGCTTGGACACCTGGTACCCCACATCCTGTTGCTATCATGGCTGGGATAAATGATTTTCCTGAAAGTCCAAATCTTCTGAAGAGTCTGTCCATGACGAAAGCAACCCTTGCCATGTATCCGACATCTTCTAGGATACTCAAGAGGGCAAATAGTACCATCATTTGTGGCAAGAAGCCAAGTACAGCTCCAACTCCTGCAAGGATACCGTCAGTTACAAGTGAGTGTAGTACTGGGTTAATGCCCATAGCCTCCATTGTGCTTGCTGCCCAAGGGGTTAGGGTATCTTCAAAGAAACCATTTACGGCATCTGTTCCCATTGTTCCTGGTGATTTTTCATATACTGACAGGAAGTAAACTAAGAACATTACTAGGGCAAAGATTGGAAGACCCAAAATCCTGCTTGTAACAATCTTATCTATCTTGTCAGTTGTTGAAAGTTTTGGCTTAGCCTTAACTAAGACTTGGCTTGAGATTTGCTCTAGTCTTTCGTATCTTGCACTTGTTATGATACTTTCAGCATCATCTTCTTCTTTTGCTTCGACTTCTTGTCTAAGTTTAGCAACTTCAGCCAAATCTTTTGAGTCGATTGTCAAGTGCTTTAGGCTTTCCTCATCGTTTTCAAAAAGTTTAATTGCATAATATCTTGATAAATCTTTGTCTAGTTTAGACGAATACTTTTCTTCAATTTCTTTGAGGACTTTTTCTGTTTCTTCGTCGTATTCTAGGAAGTTTGGTTTTTGATTAGTATCTTTTAGCTTAACAGCTGTTTTGATTAACTCATCAACACCATTTTCCTTGGAAGCGACAGTCTTTACTATTGGACAACCTAGTTTCTTGCTAAGGGCATCTATATCAATCTTATCTCCCTTGCTTTCTACAATGTCCATCATGTTCAAGGCTATAACTACTGGGATATCAAGCTCCAATAGTTGGCTGGTTAGGTATAAGTTTCTTACAAGGTTTGAAGCATCGACCAAGTTTATGATAAGGTCTGGTCTTTCTCCTACCAAGTATTGTCTACTTACTACTTCTTCTAGTGTGTATGGGGAAAGGGAATAGATACCTGGAAGGTCTTCTATGATAATGTCCTTGTGTCCCTTTAGTACACCTTGTTTTTTATCAACCGTAACTCCTGGCCAGTTACCAACTCTTTGGTTAGAACCTGTCAAGGCGTTGAAGAGGGTTGTCTTACCTGAGTTAGGGTTTCCTGCTAGTGCTATTCTAAATGTCATATCTTTTCCACCCTAATATTTTTTGCATCTTCTTTTCTGATTGTTAGTTCGTAACCTCTAAGGCTTACTTGGATTGGATCTCCAAGTGGTGCTACTTTTCTTATGAAAAGTTCGGTTTTTTTGGTAATTCCCATATCCATAATTCTCCTTTTTGTTGGAGAATCTCCGAGAATTTTCTCTACTACTACAGTAGAGCCAACTTCTACTTTATCTAGTGTGTTCATCATAACTCCTTAACTATAATTCTCTTGGCTAAATCCTTGCTTAGGGCAAATCGATTGTCGTCAATCACGAATATATAGTTTACTCCATCAAATTTCTGCAAGCTTACGATTCTTCCCTTAGCAAAACCTAAGTTACTCAAGTGTTTCTTGGTATCATCAGTTCCCTTAATGGATACAATCTCAGCTTTCTCGCCTTCGTTTAACAATGTTATTGGCATAGGCTCTCCAATCTATGTAAATTTACAAGTACCATTTTAGATATATTACAATATAAATAAAATATATCGTTCGTATCTAGCTATAATATATCACAATCCGAAACAATAATCAATATCAAAAGACAATAATTTTTATTTTCATTGATATTTTTTGAGAAAGTTGAGTAAATGATTCTTCTTGCATATGTTTTCCCTTGTGTATTTCAAGAGATTCTACTCGACAACGAAAAAAATTTTATTATTTATAAAATTTTTTATTAATTTTAGAAAAAATACCAAAAGCTCATCTTCTTTGTTATAATAGGGATAAGGAGTATTTATGTATTTTTTTGTTAATGATTATAATTCAATTTGCTATCCAGAGCTTTTGGATGCTCTAAAGGATTGTTTGGATGAGAAAAATATTGGCTATGGTTTTGATGACCATAGTGAAAATGCTAGAAATCTTATTAGAGGCGAGCTTGGAGATTTTTCTTGTGATATCCACTTTGTCCCAGGTGGTACATCTGCCAATATTTTGGGGGTGGCTTGTGGTATGCGTCAACAAGATTCTGTCCTTGCTTGCACAAGTGGTCATATTCAAGGTCATGAGGCAGGCTCAATAGAGGCTACTGGTCTTAAAATCGAGCTAATCCAATCGCCTACAGGTAAGCTTACTAGAGCCTTGCTTGAAAAAAATTTAGCAAAGTTTCAAGACGAATTTACTACAAGTCCAAAGAAGGTCTACATTTCTAACACGACAGAGCTTGGTGAAGTTTATACCAAGAGAGAAATCGAGGAAATCTATAGTTTTTGCAAGGATAATGGCCTCTATCTTTTCATTGATGGGGCAAGGATTGCATCAGCTCTTGTGGCTGATAAGTGTGATTACACCCTAAAGGATCTATCGTCCATGTGCGATATCTTCTACCTAGGAGGAACTAAGGTAGGCTTTATCTTTGGTGAGGCTATCGTGATTAAAAATGAGGACCTAAAGAAAGACTTTCTCAAACTAATTAAACAAAAGGGAGCTATGCTTGCCAAGGGCTTTGTCTCTGGCATCATGTGGGAGAGGGTCTTTTCCGAAGAAGGCTTCTACCTAAGAGGCTCCAAGCTTGCCTTTGCTAGGGCAAAAGAGCTCGCCATAGGGCTAGAAAACTTAGGCTATGACCTAGCCTATCCTTTTAGCTCCAACCAAGTTTTTGTCAAAGTAAGTGATGACACCGTAGCCAAGTGGCAAAAAATCGCCCACTTTGAAATAATGGGCGAAGATGATCAATACAAGCTAGCAAGACTTGTTACTAGCTTTAGGACAAAGGCTAGCGATGTGGAGGGTTTTCTCAATGAAATTTGATTTGAAATTTGATATGAAATACGACGACTTCATCAGTCTCTTTTCTAAGGCAAGTCTTATCTTTATGGTTGTGGCTGGCCTTTATATCCTTGTCAAACCAAATACTAGAAAGGTTAAAAACTACAAGCTCGACAAGGACCTTACCTATACAGGTAAGCTTGTAAATGGCAAGTTTGAAGGCGAAGGTGCTCTTAATTCCAAAGATGGCCTCTACAAGGGAGACTTTTCTAAGGGAAGATTTGCTGAAAATGGTACTTTTATAGGCAAGGACTACTACTATATTAGGGAAAATGGCAAGGTAACAATAAAGTTTAACGATGGTAGGGTCTATAAAAAGACCCAGGACAAGTGGGAGGAGCTAAAAAAAGATGCGAATTAAGGGACTTGATAATCTCAGGGTTTTTGGTATAAGCCTTGTAGTAATCTATCATATATTCAAAGAATTTCTACCAGCAGGCTTTTTGGGTGTAAACATCATGTTTGTCCTCTCTGGCTTTCTCGTAAGCTTCCACCTCCTAAACGAAGTCTATGACAAGGATAAAATCGACCTAGCATCCTACTACAAGAAAAGATACATAAGAATCTTTCCTGGAGTCTTGTTTATGGTCTTTGTGGTAAGCCTTATGGCCTTTTTCATAAATAGGGACTACACTGTCCACTACTTGGATCAGTTTCTGGCAGCTATATCCTTTACCAGCAATTATTACGAGATTTTAAGTGGTGGCTCCTATGAATCCCAATTTATCAGCCACCTCTTCCTCCATACTTGGTTTTTGGCAATAGAAGTCCACTTCTACCTCCTCTGGCCTATCTTTGTGAACTTTATCTACAAGAAAAGCGAGAGAAGCACTAATGTTAAAAAGACCTTCTCCAATAGGTTCTTCCTAATAAGCCTTATCCTCTACCTCGCCACTACTTTTTTGACAATAATCCTAACTGCCCTCGGCAAAAATTTATCCTTCATATATTTTTCCGACTTCACAAGGCTATCTTCCTTCTTTGTAGGAGCCTTCGCAGCTTGTTTTGTCAAAAGATTTGGCTTTAAGAGGATTCCTTACAAGGAAACTTTCATGATCTCAGGTGCAATAATAGTCCTTATGGCACTTTTTCTCGCCTATGAAATGAAAACAACCTACATCCTCGGATTTTTCCTAACCGACCTCCTAAGTCTTGCCATAATTCTTTCTGCCTTCTCAGATAAGAAAGCCAAAGACCCAAGTCCTGTAAGAAAAATCGCCCCCTACACCTATTCCATCTACCTCCTCCATTGGCCAGTATATGTAATAGCAAAGAGCCTTACAAGTAAACCCATTGCCCTTGTCCTAACCATAATCCTTACCCTAGCTCTTGTTATGGTTAACTACCATATCTTTGAACCAGCCTTTAAGGGGGAGGCCATAAAAATCGGTCCTTACACAAAAGATATCAAAGATAGGTTGAGGATTGTAAGCCTTGGGGGAGTCGTTCTAATCTCCTTTGTAAGTGCTATCGGCCTATCCCTTGCCTCTGATACTATGGTAAGCCTAGAAAAACAAATCTGGGTCTCATCAATCAAACAAGATATAGGACAAATCAAAAAAGATAAAGACAAGCTCGACCTATTCATCAAAGAAAGTGAAAATCCAGACCTTGCCATCAAGCAAACAAAGCTTACCACAACCATAATCGGCGATTCAGTTCTTTTGGGCAATAGGGAGTATATAGAAGAAAAAATCCCAGGTACTTCCGTAAACGCTGAAGGAAGTAGACTCCTTGAAAGTGGGGCAGAACTTATAAAAAGCATGGACAAAGAAGGCAATCTCGGAGAAATTGTAGTGATAGAACTTGGGACAAACGCAATAAAAAATCCAGAAGAAAGCCTAGAAGATATTGTAAGTGCTCTCCCAAAAGGCAAAAAGCTCATCTTTATCTCCTGCTACGATAATAGATACGACCAACCCCATAGGGTAAGCCTAGCCATGCAAAAAGTCGCAAAAAAATACAAATTTATAACCTATATGCCTTGGGAAGAGCTAGCCATGAACCACCCAGAATACTACCAAGGCACAGACGGCGTCCACTACTACGGCATAACCGAAGCCTACGACGCCTACAACACCTTGCTCCAAAAAGCTATTCTTGAGGCAAGCAAAAAAGAAGGAAAATAAGGCTAAGTCTCAAAATTACTAAGCCAACTAAATTCAAAATTTCTAGCCCATCTTGGAATTACAATTCCTTGCTGGGCTTATTTTTATAAGATTTTTACTTCATCCTATAAATTTCCTAAATTTCAAAGGCCAAAGGCTCTTTTTTTCTTACAACTTCACAATTCTAATAAGGCAAACAAAAAGAAGAAGGAGATTTTACTCCCTCTTCTTTTTAGATATTCAACAAATCCTAAGCCTAATTCAAAATCGTCAAGTCTTGATGGACTCCACTATTTGTAAGGCTAAGCTTTCTTAGCATCTTCTTTTTGTTTTTTGGCAAGGTAGATAGATGCTAAGGACATAATCAAGGCTCCTAGGATGGCAAAACCGATCCACACTCCTGGCCCTGCAGTTAGTGGCAATTTTGCCAGTTTGTTTGTTACCTCGTGAGGCTTGTCCTTAGAATTTTCATACTCATTCTTCTCTGCTAAAGTCTTATCCGATGAGTCTGGGCTATAAGATTTATTAATCCTATAGTCTTTTATCCTATACACTTTGCCCTCTTTGATTTCAAATTCTAGTACCCTTGGTTCATCACCAATTTCGTAACCAATTGGTGGTTTAATCTCCTTGACTAGGTACTTGCCATTTGCAAGTTTTTCAAATCTTATTAGACCGTCCTTATCAGAAGTCTCAATCCATGCTTGGCTGTTAGGTGAATCTGGACTAGATGTAATTTCCCCCTCTTTATTTATAGGTTGGTATTTATTATCAACCAATTTTTCTATTGTAAAGGATGCTCCGCTTAGAGGCTTTGTCTTATCTTTTTCAGCAACTTTCTTAAAGTAGATACCAGTCTTTTCATTTACAATGCGTATTGGCTTTTTCTTAACTTGGCTATTGCCATCTTCTGGCTTTGTCGAATCCTCATTTTCTAGGTCAACATAATTTGGTTTACCAATTGTATCTAGCTTGTAGGTAATCTCATCTAGGGTCGTAAAATCAAAGTGGATTTGTGTTTGAAGGTCGGCTGAAGTTTGTCCTTCCTTTAGCTGTCCTTCTATCTCCACAACTAAAGTCTTTTTGGTTGTAACCTTGCTCTTACCCCTCTCAGGTCCTGTATAGTTTCCAGCTCCATAGAGGTCTTGTAGCTTATATTTAACCAATGTATATTCTTTAGATTCAATATAGGTTTTAACTTCTTTACCAGTTACTTCCCTATAAGATTTTTCTTTTAAATTATCAAGATTTTCGCCTTCATCCAGTACAGCTACTCTTACCTTCCTGTCGTTAATTACCTTCCAGTTATCTTCGAGAAATCTCAGTTGAGTATCTGGGCCATCAAAGCTAAATTCTCCATGGTCTGGATTTATAATTAATCTTTCCTTGAAGGTACGAGCTTTATTATTAATCTCATAAACTTCCGCCTTGATTAGACCCTTATCTCCTGTTACTTCGCCAGTCGTAATCTTGTTACCATCTTTGACTTGTACCTTGCCATCAACTATCCTAAACTCTTTTACAAAGTCTAGCTTAGGAAGGTCGTAGCCTTCTGGAGCTTTAATTTCCTTTAGAGCATAGTAGCCTGGTTTGTCAAGGCTTAGGCTCATCGCACCATCATCGCTAGATTTGATAGTCAATGTGTCCTTAGTTTCTTTGCCGTCTTTGATTACCCTGTAAGCCTTATAGGTATCTTTTATAGAATTCTTGTAGTAAACTTCAAAAACTGCTCCACTAAGACCCTTATCTTCCTTGTTAACCTTCTTGAATTTCACCTCTCGAGGGTCAACAATCTCAATCGGTGCTTTTCCTAAAGGCTCAGCTATCTTTGTCTTGGAATCAACAAGTCTTTCTGAATTATCCATACCGTCTGCTAGAGACCTTAGCATGGTTCTTGTTTGAGATGATTGCTTGTTGCTTGGCTTATCTACCAGTCTTACAATCTTGCCGTCCTTTGAGACTTCAAAGATTTCTATAGGTCCCTCTAGCTTAGTAAAGCCTTCTGGAGCCTTGGTTTCTACTAGGCCATAGGTTCCTTGCTCTAGGGTATCGTAGCTTACAAGACCTTTCTCATCTGAAGTCTTTTCTGAGTTTTTAACATCCTTCCAAGTGCTTCCATCAAATTTAACAAGCTTAAACTCTGCTTTAGCTAATGGATAGCCTGTTGGATCTACCTTCTTGAAGCTAATCCTATTTTTAGGGTTAATAGCTGTAACCTCAACATCTGCTGTACCTGTATTAGTATTTACAAAACTATATACATGATTTTCCCTCTCAGCCCACATGTAGATATTGCCATTATAGAATCTTTGCATCCTTACTCGTGGATTGTAGGTTGACTTATCTTCACTAACTCTACCCGTTACTCTAGCTAGGTAGACAGTATTTTTGTTAGGATATCCATCAGGAAATACTATATAGGATGAGCCATCATTATTTGTTGCATTTTGGCCTGTAACATAGGTCAATCCTTGTGGATTGATTCCGTAGGATGGAGGCAATATGTTATCCAAATTATCTAATTGGTTTTCCTTTACCCTATAGAGGTCGATTCTTAGATTGTCAACCTTAGTGTCTGGATAATAGGTTAACCTCGCACCATTAGCTCCTTGTCTTAGCCTATTGATGTAGATATACTGCTCAAACTCTCCTGTCCTAGGGTCATAGCTTACTAGCCTTGAGGATAGGTTTAGGTTATTCTTGGCCTTATCTTCTACTTTTTCAGTGCCTAGGTCATAGCTTACATTCACATTTGTAGATGTTTTATTTTGATTTTCTAGGCTCATGGCCACAGACAAGTTTTGGTTATTTGTAACCTTGTATGGATCAATATAGGCTGTGATATTGGTTGTCAAATCCCTCAAGGTGTAAGTTTTAGCGTAGTCTGTGAAAGTGTAGGTGATTTCACCGTTTTCACTATCGTAAGAGCCTTTGGCTATAGTACCCACTCCGTCAGCGAATATGTCTAAGTTCTTAATCATATCAGCTTTGTAGATACCATGGAGGTTTAGTCCATCTGTTAGCTTAACCTTGAAGAAATCTCCAGGTTTAATCTCTGCATTATCCTTTACCTTGAAGGTATTTTGGAAGCTTAGACTATCTCCCCTGTTAGGATATATGTTTAGTGATGGGTCTTCCTCATCAGCACCTGGTCTGTTGATTGATAGTTTTGATGATAGGCTCATCAAAGAAGAAACATCATTTCCCTTTACTCCTTCTGGAACAGTATAAGGATCTAGTCCCTTACCACCAACAACAAAGTCCCATGTTTGGCCAGTCTTGGTATGGCCTGGCGCTGGCTCAATTTCCTCAAGTTTGTATTGGCCAATTGGAAGTTGGTCAAAGACAAGCTTACCATTTTTATCAACTTCACCAACGTATTGAGCATCTACCTTGTCCTTACCTGGTTGGTTTTGTGAAGGCTTGATTTCGCCTTCTTTTGGATCTTCGATTCTACTTAATCTAGTTAGCTTAAACTTTGCCCCCGACAAGAGCTTGTTCTCATCATCCTTTTTGGTTATGGTAATCTTACCCTTGCCTGGTTTTTCGTTTATAATCTTACCCATGTTCTTGGCTGTAGCCGATGTAACATAGTCGATTAGCTTACCTTCATTTACAGTTGCTGATTTTTCTGGATTGTACTCGATAATACCATTACCTTTATCATACTCAAGGGTGATAACTCCCCTTCCCTTGGTTATTTCACCAGTTTGAACATTGGTATTAGGTTTCTCATAGTCTACTGTCATGTAGAGGATGGCATCCTTAATTGGTCTGTATCCTTTTGGTGCTTGAACCTCCATCAACCTATAACGGCCTGGTTTTAGTCCTCTAAAGCCGAAGAAGCCGTTGAAGGCTGATGATACATAGGAACCTGGTAGGTCTACATAAGAGTTTTGAACGAGTTGTTGGAGCTTAAAGATTGCTCCCTCGAGCCTATTTTCTGTAACCAACTTACCATTGCTTGCCCAAGCAGGATCCTTCTCTTTATCCCCATCACGACCGTGTTTAGAGAAGGTAATGTTGTAGGATTCCTCATCATTGACTATTTCTAGCCCGTCTTTAGGTATCTCTAACTTATCTTCTTCCTTGTCGGTTGTATACAAGGATGAAATATTAGCTGATGTTGAAAGAGTCTTTGCAGGTGTAGCCTTTTCTATATCTGGCCTAATCCTACCACCATCTCGACCAACCCAGTTTTGGTATTTCTTATTATATTGTTGACCTGACCATGCATCTCCATACTTTTTGGCAAGCTCGCTTGCACCAGCTTGATAGGAGGCCTTAGGGAAGCTTTCCCATCTAATCTTATCCGGTTTACTTTCATCGTAAATTGCTTGTTGGAACTCTCTTGCTCCTTGGTAGAACTTAACATCCATTTCAAGCTTGGCCAAGTCATCTTTAGTAAGGTCTGGATGTTTGTGAGGGGCAACCTTCTTACCATCCACATCTTTTTCATTTACCGCGATGCCAGTAATTAGGGACTCGTCGTAATAGCCTTCTATATCGATAAAGTATACCCCACCCTTGTCTAGATTGAGTTGGTCTTCATCAAAGCCCCAGTCATATGGTCTCCACCTAGCAGTGTTAACCATAGATACTCCATCCTTAGATAGGTCATAATAGCCTAAGATATAGTCAACGTCAAGATTTTTAGCTGGGTCAGAAATCTTGTAGGTTGTCCTGTAGGCAGTCTTTAGACCTTCCTTGATGGTATCCGGTGCAACTTTTGGTCTATCTTTTTCATCCCTTTTGTGTTTAGGCATTATTTGAACATTAACCTTATCGCTACCTGTGTAGCCTCTGAGGTCTACGATAATTTTTTGGACAAAAGTCTTAGAATCAGGATCTATGTGGGTTATCTTTGATGCCGTTCTTATGGCTAGGTTAGAATCTAAAGTATCATCGTGTAATTTGGATTCCTTAGACTCTAGGTATTGGGATGGAGTTTTGGTTGGACCAAAATAGGTCGCATGCATCCTGCCCTCATCATCTCTAACCTCAATCTTCCACTTAGAAGATGCCTTCTTGTAACCTAGTGGTGGTCTAAGCTCCTCTAGGACATAGTAACCTGTTTGGAGTTTGACAAGTTGGTCTTTGTCATTCCTGAAGGTTATCTTACCTAGATTGTCAGAAACTGCCGTAACTGGAGTAAAGCTCTTATCTTCAGTTTTGTATGTTTCATCAGTCTTTATTAACTTAAACTCTCCACCTTCTAGTGGCCTATCAACTGTGTCCTTCTTGAAAAGACTTAGTTCAAGACCAGCCTTCTTGTTGGTAATCTTGGCATCTTTTCTAGTCTTTGTTGCTGGATCGTAAATTAGGTAGCCAAGTTCTTGACTGTCTGGTTGGACATCTGAGCCACCACCTGGACTATCTCCTCCACCCGGATTTGGACCAGGACCTTGGCCTTTTACGAACTTAGCATTAACTGTTACATTTTCATTTGGCATGATGAAGTATGGCCCTTGGTCATCATATTGGACATCTACACTTCCACCCCATTGTTTAGTAACGCTTAGGCTTTGGCTTTCGAGCGTGTTGCCTTGGTTTGGTGTTGCAATGATTCTAACCTTATCATTAGGATATGGTCTTCTAGGCTCAGTTTTTACACTACCACCAGTTATTTTCGGATTAATTCCAACAAGGTAGGTTCCTTGTGGTGGTTGGACGTATTGTACATTAGCGTAAATAGTTACAGCTTGATTAGGCATAGTAAATGAGTATCTATCCCCATTTTTATTTAATGGTTCTACATTCTGCCCACTACCATCAGACTTCCTAACATAAACACTTGTTATTTCATAATCATCATCTGGTGTTACTGTAAATTCTACAAGTTTTCCAGCCTCTGACTTACCAGATTCTGTCCTTGTATAAACTACAACCTTCTTACCATTATTATTATTATCGACACCAACGTAGTAGGACTCTTTTGGCACAACTTCTTTTTTGTTAAAGGTTGCAATTACATTAACAGGCTTAGCTTCCATATTGAAGGTATATTGTCCATTACTATCTAATAAAGGAACTATATTTTTCCCATTTGCAGTAACTTGTCCGATTTCATAGTCAGGATCTGGTTTTACAGTAATTGTTACAGGCTTACCCTCTTCTTGGGAAGTTGGGTCTACTGTAAGAGTACCCTTACCCTCTGAAACACTTGTTTTAATGGTGAATTTTTTTGCTTGAGGTTTTTCTTTAAAGTAGGCTTTTAGTGCTACGTCCTGTGCTGGCATTGTGAAAGATTTAGTCAGCAAGTCTACATACCTTATGAAGGCTCCATTTTTGTTATTTAGAACTTCAATCTTATCAATAACATATCCATCATCTGGCTTTATATTGACTTTCACCTCTTCATCTACCCTTGCCTCAAGTTGAGCTGTAACACTTCCATGGTCTACTGGTATTGTGTTAACCTTGAAGGTTTGTTGTTGAGTTTTTTTTGTACCTACAGTTGTTATTTCTGGAATAGGTTCAGTTCTTTGAGTGTCGATTAACTCTTCACTAACAAACTGAGCATTCACAAATTTTTGCTTATAGGTTTTTACTTCCTTACCATCTACACCTTTTTGAGTAACTTGACTTGTACCTTCTGGATATTGGTCAGAGTAAACTGTTTGTTTAGTAAATGGTATTTTTGTTTCCTCTGTCCTATTTTGATAAGTTATGGTAGGCTCTTGAACCTTATCATTAACTTTAGCTTCTTCTGAATAAGAGTCAGCTGCCCATTCTCTATAGTCTTTTTGTTGATACAAGCCTGGCTTAGTGTCATATTGGTGGTCAGCACCAAGTCCTATGGTTCTATCATTTGCATAAGGTGCTTCTATTTCAACTAAGACAGTTGTATTAGCAGGAAGTGTTGCCTTAACTCTCATAGGTTTGCCTGACGGTATAAATTGTTCCGCTTTTACATTGATTTCCCTCATACCACTTATATTGTCTAAGGTTGATCCCTGATCTACTGCATAGAATTTTATAGTTGAAATTGTTACCCTTGGTCCGTTTTGTAATCTGAATTCATTGCCTTTCTCAGGTTGTCTATGAATTTCAATATAGTTACTAAAGCCTATATTTTTGGTCTTGAACAAGAACTGTTGTCTAAATCTACCTTTATCCTTACCCTTGTTAATTTCAGTAACTCTAGTTTCCATGAAGTTAGCACTGTGGGCAACTCCTGCTCTGCCAGTAGATTTATCTGGATAAACTTTCTCCCAAACATCTGCTGACCTTGCAGCTCTTGTGCTAACATTCATACTTCTTGGGGCTATTGCTCTTTTGGCTCCAAGGCTTCTGAAGCTTCTTAGGTCATTTGACCTTAGGTCTAGCTTAGCTAGTGGTTGAGATAGGTCTAGGTCTTGGTTTAGCAAGGACCTAAAGGAGAAGTTTCTTGCTAGAATGCCATTTTCTTTGGCTAGCAGGCTTGGGTTTTCTTCGCTTGCCATTCTTAGCATACTCTGAGCATCAGCGCTCCTGTCTTTGCCATCTATGATTAGCTTACTTGTCTTGTCAACCTTAGAATCTGGTATAGGGTCTAGGGCGAACTTATCTCTATTTGCGTAGGATTCGGCTGCCCAGTATCCATTGGTAAGGTTGGTATAGTCCATACCAGTACCGATTATTCCTTCTTTCGGAATATCTGTTTCTATGGTTACTGCTATTGGCTTTTCTCCCTCAGCCTTGGTGCTGATTTTTAGCCTGTCGTGGTTGTTCTTGTGAATCACTTCTGTCTTGTAAGGAACAGTCTGGCTAACGTCCACTAACTTATCAGGTTCTGAGCTAGAATTAACGTAGTGGATTGATATAACCTTAGTGTTTTTGCTTGTTATATCTCTTCCTTCTGGTTGAGAGTGAATTTCAAGGGTTGGATTTTCAAGTCTTTCTGACTTCCTATTTAGGAGGTAGACTTGTCTCATCCTATTTGTAGCAAAGTTAACTTCGACGATGTTTGTCTTTATTTTTTGGTCAGCTATTTGTTTGTACTCATCTCTCGATGCGACAGATTGGTTTGTTGCCTCGCCTTGGCCAACTTTTACCTTTTGCCACTTGCTTTCTGGATCCTTATTTGGAACTGTTGGCGTTGGTAGGTCGTCTTTGATGTAGACTTTTCCATCTTCTTTGATGGTTACAGTCCAAGTTGTGTTGGCAGCCTCATAACCTTGTGGGGCTCCTTCTTCCTCTAGGTGGTAGGTACCTGGTAGGAGGTCTTTGAATTTGACCTTGCCATCAGCATCTGATTTGCCCCATTTAGGGTCTGTGCTTGGCTTAGTGCCTGTAAGCTTAAAGGTTGCTCCAGATAAACCATCTAGTTCTTTTTCACGAATTTTCTTAAATTCAAACTCGTGTTTGTTTCTCTTGTTGGTTAGGTCGAGTGATCCTTCTGAAACATAGGCACCTATAATGTTACCTGCTTGGGTGTTGGAGCTTACCTCATCTCCTTCTACTATATCAGAAACTTCTTCGTAGTAGTCTGGCTTCCAGTAGACTTTTTCATTTGCCGTTCCGACATTTTCCCAATAGTCCATTCCTAGACCAACGCCACCACTTTCGTTCTCATATGGAACTTTTACATCTATTATGATAGGCTTATCAGTTTTTGGTATGTTAAATTCCATTCTTTTAGGAATTTCGCCAGGCTTACTTACTAGCTGAGGTTTGATATCTCTTAGCTCTTTGGCTACATAATGCTCAAGTCTTATATCTTCTACATTGCTAGTAACAGCCTTGTCGAGCTCAAAAATCTTGTAGGCTTCATCACCCTTATACCACTCTATGTTTGTTTCACTTAGGGGTTGTCTATGGATTTGAACCTTGGATGGCCCCATGGACCTAGCCTCTGGGTTGATAACGAATCTTTGGATTACATATTTTTTGTCTCTGTTAATGCCGATGATTCTTGTACCCATCTTGTATGGTATGCTACTGTCATCAACATATCCCTTCCATCTGACGTCTTGAAGACCATTGAATTTTCCTAGAGGTCTTTTGAGTACATTAACCCACTTAGTTCCTTTTTCTACGAGGAGGGATTTGTTTACGGTTTCGCTGGTTTGCTCGTTTGGTCCTTGTATATAATCGTGAACCTCAACTCCCTTATCACCTACTACGAGAACCCATTTTTTGTCAAGTTTCTTATAGCCTGTAGGAGCTTCTTGTTCTTCTAGGATGTAGACTCCATTTTCTAATTTCTTGAAGTTGTCATCTTTAAGATTTTCCTTGAATTTAACAACACCATTTCCGTCTGATTTTCCTATAGCATAGATATCTTCGCTATCTTTTTTCTTGATTATAAAGGTTGCTCCAGCTAGAGGCTTGCCATCCTCGCCTTTTTTGTAAACTACAAAGTCTTGACCCTTTGGTTTGTTGGCTACATCTAAGATAAGATCTTTTCCTACTATTGATGTTCCATCAGAGTTGAAACCAATTTCGGATATGGTTACATAGCCATCTTTTGACACGTTTACCTGCCAGATCTTATCGGATAAGTTGTAATTATCTGGTGCCTTGGTTTCTTTTAGGGTGTAAGTTCCAGGCAAGAGGTTATCAAAAGTCAACTCACCCTTGGAGTCGGTAGTTCTTGCAACTGTGTGGCCATCTTTTCTCTCTAATGAGAAGACTGCTCCTTGGAGGGTTTTGTTTTTGTCTGCCTGGCTATATTTCCTAATCTTGAAGCTGGTTGGTATATATGGTTCGTTAACCATCATTATCTTTTGCTTGTAGAATTTAGGAATTTCTTTCTTAATTTGGGATGCAGCAGAGTCGTTGGCATTTACCTTTGACGCGAAGGCTGACTGGAGGGCAACATTCTTGTCTTTTGAGTTTGCCATGTAGAAGGCTCTAAACATATTCCTAAACTTGTGTAAGTCTGTTACCTTGAAAGTTTGCTCAATCACATAACCTTCATTGGCATCAGAAATTTTTGGCATATCAATTACAAGTGGATAGTAGCTATCAAGTCTTCCAGTCCTTGTTATTTGGTTTGGGTTATAGGTTAAGCCGATGTTTCCCTGCCTATTTGATATATAGGCTTTCGGATCGATCTTTTGGCTATATACCCTCTGGTAGGTGATTGGGTCGTTTTCAGGAATTATACCCATAGACAAAGGCATGTTTTTCCTGTTATTTATCTGAAACTTGTTTGGACCTGTAGGTTGGACATAGTAAATCTTGACATCTTCAAGGGCAAAGGCTGGTTCGTTACCATTACCTGACCAGTCATTGATTCTTGAAGGGGTCCAGTTGGTTGACATCCAGTTAAAGAAGAGACTTCTTGGCTTTTGACGTTCTCCTTTTGCTGTTGAGGTTGGGTTGTAGTAGGCAAGTGCTTTTACATACCAATTACCATCATCACCTTGGTAGACATCTCTAAAGTAGTAGGCTTGGGTAGGTGCATTACCGTCTTTAGGTGAATCATAATCCTCATAGAAGGCATTAACTGTAATTTCATCAGTTTGGTTACCACTAGCTATCTGCTCGCCTGGTGCAACCACATTTGTGAAGTGGTAAATTCCAGAGTTTTGAGCATAGAACTTAGATGGGATTACACCAACTATGCTAAGACTAAAGTCGACCCTACCCGAAGCTTCATCATTAAAGACATAGGTCAAGAGGTTAGTTTCGTAGTTGAAATATTGCTTAGCTACAACTTTACCGTCAACTACTATATCTGGAATTTTGTTTACATATTGAGTAAAGTCGAGATTTTTGTCAAACTGAATCTCAAATCTCTTGTTAGGTGTAACATTTTCTAAGGTTATATCCGCCTTGTAGGTGTAGGATTCGTAGCGGTAGGCCTCCCACACACCCTTTTTCTCTCCTAGGCCACCCGACTTGTTTTCATCTAGGGTCATGGATTGTTTTGCTTTTATAACTGTAGCTAAAGCTTCTTCATCCTTAACTATCTCATCTTCAATCCAGTAGTCCTTACCGTGGATAGCTTTACCTTGGTTGTTTTTAAACCTTGGTGCATAGAAAACTTGAGATTTTTCATCAACTGTTACATCAAAAACAAGTTGAGAATCGACATAGCCAGTAGGACTTGAGAGCTCTTCTATAACATAGTTGCCTGGTGGCATCTCGCCAAAGTCTGCCTTACCCTTGTCCTCTCCTTCTTTGTCATTAGATGTGACAGTCTTTAGAGGGTTTCCTTCAGCATCTTTTAGGACGAAGCTTGCTCCTCCTAGAGGTCTTTTTTGTGAATCAACTTTGATTACTTGAACAGGTTTGGTCTTGAATTTCTCATTTGTTACAATTACTTGAGTCTCTTTTATCACAGATGGATCTAGTGGGGCGATAGTTTTTTGTATTCTTGCGTTGTTGCCCGGATCGTTATTATCTACTAACCAGTCATAAGATACTTTCTTATCATCTCTTGTAGGTGTTCCGTTAACCTTTACTAGAAAGCCCCAGTTATCCCCAAATCTCTCATGAGGAATTTTGATTTGATAGCCAGTCTCTCCTGTGTAGGATTCATAAACATTGGCATATCCAGTGATTGACGCCCAGCTATTTTTTTTATTTAAAACTGATCCCTCTTTATTCTTCTCTACATCTTCTTCTGATTGGATTTCCATGGCCTTTCTAAGACCCTGTCTTTTTGATGGACTAACGTCAAAGACATCGACTGTAAGATCATTTTGAAATCCTCTTATATTAAGTCTGGTGTTTTGGTTGGTTCCACCACCATCATCAGGTTTGAGGTAGAGGTAGGCAGTTACCTTGCCATCATTTTCCTTTTTAGAGTAGGCCATTATGTTCATAAATAACGGATATCTAGGGTAGTTGAAGTATTGGGTTGCAGTTTCATCGCCCTTTTGACTTGAATTTGGACCAGATGATCTTACCCTACCCTCCTTATCTACTGTTATAGTTGTATCCTCAGCTAGCCTATAGCCTAGGGGTGCCTTTGTTTCAATAAGAGTGTAAGAGCCTGGTTCTATGTTTGAAAACTCAGCCTTACCTTCAACATTAGTGTAGACTTCAGGACCTCTTGTAAGTCTAAATCTTGCTCCTTCTATTGGTTCTTTAGTTTCCTTGTTAATCTTAACAAGGGTAAAGTTACCATATTTTTTTACGACTTTTTCTACACCTATATTGTGAATATAGTATTGGTTGAGGTCTTTTTGGTAGTAGTTGTAGTTTTCTAAGTATTGGTAGGTCTTGCCGTTTTCTTCCTGCTTTTCTTTTGGGAGTCCTTGGTCAATCTTTGGAAGAATTCTTGTCGCCTTTCCTTTAGAATCAATATTCCATACCTTTACATTTGCTATGGTGATTTGTCTGCCACTAGATTCTTTAGCTCCTTCTTTAAGGTCAGTTTTTCCGAGCTCTTCTCCTGTTACAGGATCTATGGCCTTAATTGTTTGAGCTGGCATTTTTGCACCATCATCCAAGCCCCAATTTTGGTCAATTCTGAGGTCTTGGTTTTTAGATATACGAACTCCTCCCAAGGAAGATGCTGTATCCCCCTTTAGGTCTGTTATATATTCATAAGCAACTATTGATCCAACTGGTTGGGCTTGTGGTGGGTTTTCTCCAGCTTTTGGAATAGGGTTTGCATCTTCCACCTCTCCAACCTTAATCATCTTGCCGTAGGTGGTATTTTTATGTTCTATGTTGGTATCTACAGCATAGATAGCTCTTCTACCTTGAGAAAGCTCTTGCTTTCCTGATAGTTTTCTTGATTCTAGGGGAAGCTTGCCATCATCTCCAGTTGATACTTGATCTGTTATAGTCCATTTGGCTTGGGTATTGTTTGGAAATTCTCCCAAAATAGATGTTCTGTTGTTCATACCAACTCTGTTAGGAGTTGCATTTACTACCTTATCTTTTGGGTAACCTTGTCTTGCAACAACCCTCTTTGCTCCAACTTTGCCATTTGCGATAGCGTTTAAGTCTAGCATATAGGATTCTTGGACATCTGTTACTGGTGTATAGAAGGAGTAGGTAAACTTCTTGCCATCTTTTATGGTAGGCTTGTAGTTTACAGAATCAACAATACCAAGCTTACCCTTTATATCGTTTTGATGTTTATCTTTGTCGATGTCAACTCCATCAAGAGTGAGGTTTTGGATTTCTCCAAGACCCGAACCAGTTACTGTTGTAAAGTTGATGCTTAGGTCGATATCTTTGAGGTTGACTGTTGATAGAACAGTAGCCTTCCAGTTGAATCCTTTAAGGACTCCATTATTGACAACTGGTGTCCCGTAGGCATCCATATCTACCTTGTAGGACTTATCGTCTGCTTCTATGATTTCAGCAACATCTCCCCTACCTGGTTCAATTATAGATCCTGCTAGGTTACCGTCCTTGTCTACCTTTTGCGGAACAAGGTCCTTTGGAGGGTTGACAATTCCCATACCACTTACCTTATTTATTACGGTAAAGGTCCCATCATCATCTAACTTTTTTATGTTTTTTGTGTTGTAATCTACAGGAATGTTGATTGGCACATTGATGTTTTCAGGGATTGTTCCTTGGATTTGATATCTTATTTTATTTTCTTTTTCGATATATGTTGGTTTAGCGATAACCCTACCATGGTAGATAATATCTTCAAGGCTAGCTGGGTTTTTTACTGTTAGCTTTTCATCTAGGTGGATATCAAAGTATTGGTAAGGTTGGATAGGGCCGCCTACATTTGATGTTTGAAAACGAGTGATGATATTAAACTTCTTGTCATCAAGGTTTAGCTCATCAGTTACCGCAAACATATGAGGTCTGAAGTTTTCGTCAGCATCTCTGGCTATAAGATTTTTGATGGCTTCTTCATTATCTTCCATCAACTTCGCTTGGTCAGCTCTTGATAGGTCGTATTTGTCGCCAAGCTCTGTTAAGATTTTTTGAATGTCTTCTAGGCCATTTTTCTTATCGGCGAGAGCCTTCTTGAGGTCTTTGTCTGCCTTTTGGAGGGAAGACTTACCAAAAATTCCCTTTATGGTATCAAGGAATTTCTTGGATGGTTTTTCCTCGATGGTGTTTTGCTTTTGTTTTTCTAGCTCATGGTTGAAGTTATCAACTAGAGCTTGGGTTTGATTTTGGTTTAGACCTTTTTGGTTGACTGGTAGTTGGTTTTTGGGGGTTTGTTCTTTATTAGATAAGTCTTTTTCTTCCTTACTTTGCTCCAAAGGTTTAGTAGCAACTTCTTTATCATCAGCTGAATTTTGGTCTATGACGAGCTCTTCGGAGTTTTTATCTTCTTTATCCTTTTCTTCCTTGCTAGGGGTTTGCTCCTCGTCTTTTGCGTCTGTTTTTGGTAAAGGAGCTTTTTTCTTATTTTCCTCTGCCTTATTTCGGGCAGGGTCCTCCTTGTCTTCGGCTTGTTTTTTCTCTTCCTTGACAAAGCGTGGATTTTTTACTTCTCTAGCATTTACAGAGTATTTTTCTATTTTGGTATTTTTCTTATCTAGCCTGTTGGTGTAGGTTAGTTTTAGAAGGTAACCTTGAGGTAGGTCAAGTTTGGTTTCTTCTTGGTAAGGGATTTGAGTTGAAAATTCTTTTTGAAGGGCGAAGCCTTTTTCTCCTGCCTTATAATATTCAAGAGTGATTTCTCCATTATTAGGGTCTTGGTTCTTGTCAATGGCAAGCTTGTAGGTTACTTCATTTTTATTTTCTTCCTTACTTTTCTCATCGCCCTTGTCTTTGGAGATTAGGTAGTCGGTGTAGGTTAGTGTATCATCCTTGTCCTCATCGTCGTTTTTGGTGTAGGCAATATTACTTTGCGAATCTTCACCTTCCTTGCTTTGACTTAGGATAAGATTTTTGACTTCTGGGTCATTCTCATCTTCTTCTTCGATAAACTTGTAGGATATTCTCCTAAGGTCGAGGTTGGTAGAGCCTTGGTCGAGTGATAGGTCGAATGAGTAAACTTTCTTGGTATCTATCTTCTCCTTATCAATAATTGCCTCGATAGTGTATTCTAGGTCGCCTTTTTGCTTAGCTTTGATTGCTAGGCTCTTAAGGTCTGAGTTTTCCCCTGCATCTTCCACTTCATAAGCTATATCCTCTCCTGTTTGGAGATTTTTCACTTCTTTTAGGTGTAGGTCTTTTATGGCCTGGTTGTGATTTATAGCTATACTTAAAATGTCAGCAGGATTTTTGCCAGAAACTTTTATCTTTGCAAGTATCCTATCTCCCTTTTCGTTAAGGTCTGCCTCGCAATCGAGCTTGTGAATGGACTCGTCCCCTTCACCCTTATCTTTTTCCTTAACTTCTTTTTGTCTAATCATTGTAGGCATTTGTTCATCTCTATCATTTAGTCCTAGAGCATAAACATTGGTTGGTACAGCCATTGTTATTGCTAAGCTTAGTGAGATGAATTTTACTACAAAGTCTTTCAACTTCCTCTTCATCATAACCCCTTTCAAGTATGTATCTTAATTGTCTAATTTATTTCATTTATTAACTTATTAGTCAGCTAATCTAAATTTATGCGGACTTATAACTATAATTCTTTACATACTAATTTTATAATAATCGGCATAAAAAATCAACCGTTTTATTTAATATTTTGCTTATCAAATTTTAATAAAAAAAGAAGGATTACTCCTTCTCAATTTATTATTTAATTTCCTTCCTTATATATAGGTCTAATTTCTTGCCCTAAAATATCCAAGAGGATTATACATGGCCCAAGTTGTATTTCTTAGGAGGTCTGCTCCAAAGACTATTTGGATTTCTTTATCGTTTAGGTCCTTTTCTACTTGGGTTGTTGGGATGTTTACGATATTATCATCAATTGTGAAGGCAAACTTGCTTTCATAGATGACTTCGTCATGGTCAATTCCTAGCATGGATATGGTTTTGTCGACCTCATCATCTGCTGGTTTTAGGTCTTTTGCAAGGTTTTCTGAAATTATGGTTAGGGGACGGGATGTGTCTATGGCTGCCTTGTAAGTCTTTTTATTAAAGATTAGCTTAAAGACAGGGGTATTTTCCTTGCCCTTTCTCTTATTTTCTTTGAAGTCAGATATTTGGACTTCAAATTGGTTCTTTCTCAAATCTCCCCTAAAGACAAATTGGCTAATTATATTCCAACCGAGGATTACTTGAGCAGGGAAGGGGTTGCCGAAGGTATCATTGGCAAGTTTTACAACTTGGTCCTTACAAACTACCACTGGAACACCTTCAAGCTTCAAATCTCCAAGGGCCATACTTGAAAGTTTCGCCCTCCTAAAACCCTTTTCGCTATCAATTGGCTCTTGGTCGATATAGGTTAGGTCCAATTCATCGGCTAGACTTTGGGGGATCAGAGTGTTACCCCTTGTGTCAAACATGGCTGTTACTGGCTTATTGCCAACTAAGATTCCTATAAATATATAATTCAAATATTTTTGGTCTGAAATTGGTATTGGTGAAAAATCCATATGCTCTCCTTTACTTTCTTAATATTATATCACAAAAGGAATTTTTAGAATAAATTATCTAGGATAATCCTTTTTTAGGAGGCTCTTGTAGGTCTTGTCTGTAAGGATTGCTCCCAAGGGAGCCGTGTAGATTATGGATATCACAGAGATGGCTAGGATAAGCCCACCTGAATCTATTCCCATAGCAAGAGCGACAGGGCCAATGGCTGCTTGGACTGTTGCCTTGGGTAGGTAGGCGATTCCTGCAAAGATTTTTTCTTTGACCTTGAGCTTTGATGGGATTAAAGCAGTTGCAACGCCAAACATCCTCACAAGTAAACCTCCAGTAATTAGGATAAGGGCTGGGAAAAATTCCTTGCCTATGATTGACAGATCGACAGTGATTCCGACAAGAACAAAGAGGAAAATCTCAAAGACTTGCCAAAGACCTGCATAAATTTCTAGGAGATTTGAGGTGGCTTGTGGGTTCAGTTTTTTGATAGTCATTGCCATGGCAATAATGCTCACAAGGCCTGAAAAGGCTAGGTGGCCCTTGAGGTAGCTTTCAAGACCTAGGGTCAATAGGGAGAGACCCATAAGGACAATGGCTTGGTAGACCTTGGCCAATTTTATTTTCGAGTAGAAAATATCGAGAAGATAGCCCATGATTAATCCAAACCCAAGACCTGTCGTTATGGATATGGGGATATTTACAAAACTTCCGAGGGAAACTTCTCCCGAAAGCTTGAGATTTACAAAGACTGTAAACATTACGATTGTATACACATCGTCAATGGATGAGCCTGCAAGTATTATTTCTGGGATGTTTTTGTCCTTACCATAGCCTTCTTCAATTAGCCTTAGCATCCTAGGCACAACTATGGCTGGAGACACTGCCCCAAGAACTGCTCCAAGAATGGCTGCATCTTTCCAGTCAAGGCCAAAAATTCTCGTTCCCAGAAAAATCACGCCTAGAATTTCAAAACTTGCTGGAAGAAAGGTCATAAGGATGGCAGAAGGCCCCACCTTTCTTAGGTTTTCAAAAGATAGGGAAAGGCCCGCCCTAGTTAGGATTACAACTAAGGCAATTTGCCTTAAATCTTTGGATAGACTTGTGAGATTTCCTCTTACAAGACCTGTGAGATTGGGACTTATTAAGATTCCTACTAGGAGCATGCCTATAATTGGTGCAAGTTTGATTTTATCGAAAATTTTCGCTCCGATAAGACCTCCTAGTAGGATTATTCCGACATTAGTTAACATAAACCCTCCTTAACAAAAAAAGCCAACGACCCCTGCATTTTGCAGAAGTCATCAGCTTATAGCGGTTTAAATAATTTAGGAAGAACTTCATTTCCTTGTTATAATTATACAGGCTTTTTTCTACGATTCAACCTTGGCAGCTTTTTTGGCGAGCCTATCTGCCCAATCATTGTACTTATCGTTAGAATGGCCCTTGACCTTAACAAAGCCTATTTCCAAGATTTTCCTAGCTTCTTTGATAAAGGCCTTGTAGGCTTTAGTAAGTTCATTATTAGCCTTCCATTCATCATTTGCCCAAGAAGAAATCCCTTGGTAGTCATGATAAATTATGATTTTTTGAGCCTTATCCCTTAGGGCTTTTTTTATGGCAAGCTCGCTCGCCTTGACCTCACCTGCCACATTCCTGTGCTGGTAGAAGTCATCCGTGTAGGTTTTGTAAAGCTCTTCTTCGCCATTTTTGCTAATATAGACAACCCCAGAACCATAGATTTTCTCATCTAGGTTGTAAGAACCATCAACATAGGCGATTATTGTAGCATCATCAACTTCAACTTCCCTTAGGCTATCTTCCATAAATGCTATGGCCTCAGCCTTGGTCTTGAAGGACTTGTAACTGGCATTGGAAAATCCCTTAACTTCTTTGAGGCAGGCATCCCAAGATGTGTATATTCCAGGATTTCTTCCTCTTTTTACTGCGTAATATTTCATAACTTACTTGGCTGTCCAATAGGTTACAGAACCAGGTCCTACAGTAAAGACTCCGTTTCCCTTCTCATCAATGACTACATCTTCATTCTTGCCTGAAAGGTCGACATAAGTCTTTCCTGCCTCAGCTTCGCCCACAAACATTTGCTTTTCCGCCATATCTTTGATGGAGACAAGGACGGCTAGGGGATTGTGCTTGTCATCTCCCCTTCTGACCCAACCTATCACTGCTGGATCGTCAAAGTAATTATCCTCTTGGCCATAGGCATAATTTTTCCTAACCTTCATCATCTTATTGAGTAAGTCATACATTGGTTCAGTCTTAACTTCACCCTTTAGCCCATAATAATCTCCTGCAAAGATACAAGGATAGCCGTCTTTTCTAAATAAAATCAAGGCATAGGCGATTTCCTTAAACCATTCTTCAACCCACGAATCTAGGGATTGACCTGGTTGGCTATCATGGTTATCGACAAAGGTAACTGCTTGGGCAGGAAAGTCTGCCACAATTGTATTATCAAAAATCTTTCTCATATCGTAGTTACCCATGGACTTACTGGCCTCTTGCATATGAAAATGGAGGGGAACATCAAATAGGTCGATGTTGTAGGAGGTCGTATTTAGGTAATTTGCAATCTCATCCTTGTTATATTGCCAAAACTCTCCAAAAAGATAGAAGTTTTCTGCACCTTTTTCATTTATGATATGATCGGATAGGTCTCGGATAAAGGTTGACGAGATATGTTTTAGGGCATCATACCTAAAACCGTCTACTCCAGTTTCTTCTATGAACCAATCAGCCCATTTGAATATTTCTTCTCTTACTTCTGGGTGGTCGTGGTCGATATCGCAGTTCATGAGGTAGTCGAAGTTGCCCTTTTCTCCCGAAACATCCTCATCCCAATATTTTCCATCACCAAGGATTCTAAAGATTGCCGAAGTATCTGTTTTTACATCATAGTCTACGCCTGTGAAGTGGTAGTAGTGCCAATCCATGGAGGAATATTTTTTATTTCTTCCTTCAAAGTTAAAGCCTGTCCAAGCTTCTATGTCCATAGGCTCGGAAACATCTTTTTCTCTATTGTTTTGGTCTACCATTATCGCCTTAAATTCTTCTGTAAAGTCAGCATTGCCCTTATGGTTTAGGACAACATCTGCATAGGACTTGATGCCTGCTTCCTTTAAGGCTTTGATTGCAGAGATTAATTCTTCCTTGGTTCCGTACTTGGTTCTCACACTTCCCTTTTGGTCAAATTCTCCCAAGTCCCAAAGGTCGTAGACTCCATAGCCTACGTCCATATCAGATCCTCCCTTGGTCATAGGTGGTAGCCAAAGACCGTCTATACCATTTTCCTTTAGGGTTTTTGCGTCTTTTTCTAGGTTCTTGTAGAAATTGCCTGATCCATCTGTGTCCCACTCAAAGGACTGCATCATCACTTCATTTGCCATACTTACTCCTTGCAAATATCTATAGACTTGCTTGCACCAATTCTATCTGCTCCAGCTTCAATTAGGGCGATAGCCTCATCTCTTGTGTGGATGCCACCGCTTGCCTTTACCTTTAGCCTATTTCCAACAGTTTCTTTCATTAGGGCAACATCAGCTACACTCGCTCCTCCTGTCGAAAATCCTGTAGAAGTCTTCACAAAGTCTGCCCCAGCCTTTTCAGAAAGCTCGCAGGCCTTCACTTTTTCTTCATCTGTTAACAGACAAGTTTCTATGATGACCTTTAGGATATTATCTCCAATAGCTTCTTTGACTGCCTTGATATCTTCAAGAACGTAGGCATAGTCTTCGTCTTTTAGTCTGCCGATTTCTATAACCATATCAATTTCACTTGCCCCATCTTCTATTGCACATTTGGCTTCAAAGGCCTTGGCTCTTGTTGCCATAGCTCCTAGAGGAAAACCTACAACAGCAGCTATCCTTACATCCTTATTGTAAGCTTTGATATCCTTGACATAGGTTGAGTTAACACAAACACTATAGAAATTGTGCTCGCTTGCTTCATCCACCAATTTTTTGATATCGCAAAGTCTTGCGTCTGCTTTTAGGTTGGTGTGATCAATGTAAGAATTTAATTTGTTCATAATATCTCCTTATACTCTACTTGGACAAGACTTATATCATCCTCTTGCTTGCCCCATGTGAACTTTTTGACATCCTTATAGGTTAGGTCTAGGTCATGGCAGGCTTCAAACTTATCTCTCAGCCTTTCAAGACCATATTCCTTCCTCGCTTCGTTTTTAGCCTCTATTGCCCCATCAGAAAAGAGTAAAATCTTATCTCCATAGGATAAGTCGACCATCTTTTCCTCATAGTTGTCAGGCTCAATGATGTTTGATATCATCCTCCCACTTACCAAAAGATAATCCACCCTATCCTTGTCTTTGGAGTAGAAAAGAGGTGGGCAGTTGTGGCCAGCATTGGAAAAGGTTAGGATATTTTTGTCAAAATCAAAAATCCCAAGCCAAGCAGTGAAATATTGGGATGTTTCCATACCCAAGGCTTGGAACCTATCCCTAAGCTTGAAAAAAATCTGAGAAGGTGAGTAGGTTGGATGCTTGTCAAGGATTGCCTCCATGGTTACCTTGATAAACATTGTCATTATAGAGGCCTTGACCCCATGACCCATGATATCTGCTATGTAGATGGCATAACGGCTAGGGTCGATTTTAATAATATCGAAAAAATCTCCAGATAGGTCATCACTTGCTATATACTTGCTTTTAAGGCTTATTTTGCCATAGGTCTTGCTTTTGGGAAGGATGTTGGTCTGAATTTTTTTTACAAAACGCACATCATCAAGCATGGACCTATTAGTGTTAAAAAGCTCAATCTTCATTAGACTTTCTCTGGTGATGTCCCTGTAGACTTCGACAAGTCCCAAAAATTCTCCTCCATTATACATAGGAGAGGTTTTTATGGAAAAATACCTATCGTCAATAAGCTTTTCTTCAATCATCGTGGTATGCCTTATAGCTTCATTTCTGGCAGATATTAGGAAGGAGGAATTTTCTTTTATATAGCTTGTAAGCTCTTCTGATTTTTGGCTTGCCTCTTTGAAGGCATCGTTAATAAAGATGGTCTTGCCATCAATGTCAACTATCCTAACCCAATCATCCATAGCATTTAGTATGAAAAAGTTTTTATCTTGTGTGAAATCGCTCTTTTCTTTCATTTCTTCCTACCTTAATCTTGTTACAATAACTATATCTTTTAATATCGATTAATCAATAAGGATGTCAACCAGCAAGGACGGATCAAAAAAAGTCTGAGATTTCTCTCAGACTTTTCATTAGCTAAGTAACTGTATTTTTAAATTTCATCTTAGTTTTGACTTCTAAGCTCTTCCTACTTAAATTCAAATTTGCTAGAGTTATCTAGGCTTGCTCCTTCAAGGTACTTATCATCTATACCAAAGAAGTAGGTTGCTAGGAAGCCCCCAAGGTAGGCTGCGATTAATCCCATTAGATAGCCCATCCACCTATTTTGATAAATTAGTGGTATGAGGGCAATTCCTGAAGGACCAATAGCTGTTGCTCCTATTGAGCCTATAAGTCCTATTACTGCACCACCTACTCCTCCACCGATACAAGCTGTGATGAAGGCCTTGCCCATTGGTAGGGTTAGGGCGTAAATTAATGGCTCACCAATTCCCAAGATACCAACTGGAAGACCACCCTTGGCTATGGTTGTAATTTGCTTGTTATTTTTGCATTTAATAAGGATAGCGATGGCTGCTCCAACTTGACCTGCTCCTGCCATGGCAAGAATTGGAAGTAGGAAGGTTGCTCCTTGAGATTCAATCATAGCAACATGAATTGGGGTTAGTATTTGATGAAGTCCCAACATAACCATAGGGAGGAACAAGGCTCCGAGAATGAAACCAGAGATTGGTCCACCAATGTTGATTACTCCATTTATAAAGCCGATTAGACCATTTGAAATAAGACCTGCTACTGGCATTATTATGAACATATGAAGAAGGCCTACGATAATTAGGGATATAGTTGGTACTCCTATTATGTCTAGTGAATCAGGAACCACCTTGTGGAAGAAGGCTTCAACTTTGGATAGAATCCATACTGACAATAAAACTCCGATTACTCCACCTTGACCTGCAGCAAGAGGAGTGCCTAAAAAGATATTATTGATTGGCATATCTGGGTTCATTCCTGTTAGATAGACCATACCACCCACAACACCACCAAGGCCTTGGTTTGCTCCAAAAACTTTGGCCGCATTTATTCCTATAAATATATTTAGGTAGGCATATAGACCATTTTTCATAATATTGAGCACTTGGATTAAGGCTCCAACAGATTCTTGGTTCAAGCTTCCAGCAGTTACCATGTTTTGTAGAACTGATGCTATACCACCGATAAGACCTGCTCCAACAAAGGCTGGAATCAAAGGAACAAAGATTGATGCGATGTTTGATGTAAAGCTCTTAAAGGCACTTTGTTTTTGTTTAGCCTTAACAGCTTCCTTATTTTCTTGTGTCCTTCTTTGTAGACTTTCCTCTTGGCTTTCTTCCCTGAAAGTTGAATTGGAAAGTTTTGCCATGGCGTGGGCTATCTTCTCACTTTTTCCCGGCCCCATAATAACTTGAACTTGCTCACCTTCCACAAGTCCCAAAACACCTTCTCTTGATTTAATACTTTCATACTTGATAAGGTCGTGGTTTTTAACCCTGACCCTAACTCTGGTCATACAGTTTATAACTTCGGTAAGGTTTTCACTTCCTCCGAAATCCTCTATTAATAATCTAGCTAAATCATCGTTAGTCATTTATAGTCCCTCTCTTATAAATCCTTTATTTTCTTCTAAAATTTCTTTAGCTTTAGTATAAGAAACATTTTTCTCCGCCATTATTATGGCTGGCTTTACTTCATTGTTAGCTTCGTTTAATACTTCTGTTGCTCTTTCATAGCTAACTCCAGTAACTTCCCCAATGATTTTTCTTGCCCTATCAACGAGCTTTTTGTTGGTCGGTCTAAGGTCGACCATGAGATTATCATAGACCTTGCCTATTTTTATCATAGCTGTTGTGGAAATCATATTAAGTACCATCTTGGTAGCTGTTCCTGCCTTCATCCTAGTAGAGCCACTCAAAACTTCAGGTCCTGTTTCGATTTCTATTGGATAATCAACATATTGGGAAAGGACAGAATTTTTATTACAAGATATAGAGCCTGTTTTTGCCCCAAGCTCTCTAGCATACTCAACCGCCCCTAGGCAATAAGGGGTTCTACCACTTGCTGCTATTGCAAGTACAAAGTCCTCAGCTCTTAGATTTTCATTAACCAAGTCCTTTTTTGCAGCATCAAGACTATCTTCAGCATTTTCAATAGGATGGCGAAGGGCATAATCTCCCCCTGCTATAAGGCCTGTTACCATCTTAGGATCTACAGAAAAGGTCGGCACAGTCTCTGAAGCATCGAGGACTCCGAGCCTGCCACTTGTTCCTGCTCCTAGGTAAAAAAGCCTACCACCTCTTTTGAACGTTTCAATTACTTCATCAACCAAAGCTTCAATTTGGTCAAGAGCCTCACTTACAGCATAAGCGATTTTCCTATCTTCTTGGTTAATGATTTTCAAAGTTTGCCTTACACTTTTTAGGTCAAGTCCCAAAGACTTTGGGTTTCTATCTTCTGTCGAATACAAGTTCATCACCTCCTTCTATATAATCGAGAACATCCACATAGGCCTTAGCAACTTTTCCTATGATATTTCTATCATAAACAAGACCCAAGTCCTTTTTGGCAAGTTCTAGCTCTCCGCTATATCTCCCAGATTTTTCATTGCAAATAAGGATATCTCCTTTTTTTACGAAAGCTGGGAGAGCACTCGGAATATTTTTGTAACATCTCTCATTCCTAATAATATAATCGCTTAAATCGCTCCTAACCTTCATCCCACTTATGGACTTGTAGGGCTCATCCATAGAGACTCTTAGGCTAATTTTCCCATCTTCCTTGAAGGTCTTGATATAAGAAAGCTCCCTGTCTTCTATTCCCTCAGCAATTATTACAGAGGTAAGCCCGCAAGTCCTTACTAGGTCTAAATAGCAGGTATAGGGATTTTTCATCCTATGACCTTCAAGGCTTGGCAAAGACTTGTAGACAGGCCCCCTGAGGTCGGTATTTCCTGGCACAAAGGCAGCTACTTCTATTCCAAAAGATTTAAACAAGTCGTTTCTCTTTTTAAAAAAATCGACAGCTAAACCTGTAAAGTCAAGGGGATAGAAGTTGTGGATAGCTAGGATATTTTCTTTATTTGCCCCGCATCCCATAATTTCCTCTAGCAAATCGCAAGCAATAGTAGAGGCATTTATACTAATCTTTGCCCTTTTCGATAGATTTGCCATATCAGCTGGTGAAAATCCATAGTCAAGCCTTATGATTAGGTCCTTGGATAGAAGATCAGGATTTTCATCCAAAACTTCCTTATTAAGGTCAACGCACACCCTAAGCCCACGTTCTTTAGCCTTGTCATAGAGCCTAGAAAACTTCGCCAAAACTTCTTTTCCGCCTTGGTAGTGGATAGAGGTAAACAAAAGGTCAAATCCACCAAACCTATCAAGGGCTTTGTCTAAATCATAGTCTTTGTCAAAATATAAGGAAAATCCAAGCATTAATTTTTCCTAAGACCTTTAAATGCAAATAAGGATGTGGCTGCTAGTGAAAGTATCCCATAAATTCCATATACTCCAGTTTTAGGATTTGATTTATTCTCAGATGTTCCTATACTATTTAAACTAGAATCTGATTTAGCAAGACCTTTTTCAAACCTATTATCCTTACTCATTTTTCCATCTGACTTCTTAGCTTTAGTAGTTACAGGTACTTCAACAGGAGTTTTATAGTTAGCTTTTTCTCCTATATTAATGTCTTCTTCACTAACTTTGTTCTTATACTTCTCTTGTATAATTTTATTTGTATTTTTGATGGCAATATAGTCGCTAAATTCAGCTACATCTAGGTATCCTTCTCTTTCCTTTAGCATCCTTTCTTGACCACTTTCGAGCTCATTCGCCAAGGCTTTTATAAGCTCTTCTGAATTATTTTGTAAAGATTTGTAGATAAGAGTGCTTATTGCTCCATATCCAGCGCTTCTGGATGCATCTGGATAAAAATAATTAGGATTTTTTTCTTTATCCAACACTGGTCCATTTTTCTTATTAGTTAGTAAGACAAAGGTCAATCTCTCAATTGGATCTATTACAGTTAGGGTTCCTGTCCATCCAGTGTGTCCTATTGTATTTGAGCTTGCAAGGTTAGAAAATGCCCAAGCATACCTTCCATCTGCCATTCTTCTCCATCCTAGTCCATAGGAAGGATTAACATCACTTGGTTTGGTAAATTCATCTTGGGTTTTTTTATCCCAAAATCTAAGATTTCCATATCTGCCCTCATTGATCATTATGTTTGCAAGTTTAGCTAATTCCCTTGCATTAGAGAACAAACCAGCATGACCACTAACCCCTTGCATAGAATAGTAGGCTTTTTCATCATGTACTTCGCCTTGAATTGTATCTTTTCTAATATTATCGAAATTTACAACTCCATCCCTAGAGTTTCCATTTAATTCAGTTGCTGCTGCTTGATCCTTTTTAAATCCATGTTTTAGAGGGTTGAATAAAGTATGCCTTAAATTTAATGGTTTAGCAAAATTTTCATTAAAATATTCATCCAATCTTTGACCAGTAACTTTTTCAACTATAAAGCCCAAGAGCATATAGTCGACATCTGAGTACAATGATTTGCTTCCTGGTGTATAAGCCAAAGGAGTTCTTAGAACCATCTCCAAAGTCTTTTCTCTATTTTGTGAGAATAAATCATTTTTTCCATTTGGAATTCCATCATCTTTATCATAATTATTATTATGGTATTGAGGGTCAGCTGGAAAACCTGCTTGATGCCTCAAAATATCCCTTATGGTCATTGTATCTTTCCCTTTTATGGAATCATTTTCACCATCCATAAATTCCGGGAAATATTTTGAAACTTTTTCATCAATATTTATTTTTCCTTCATATACCAATTTTTGTAAACTATAGTTAGTTGCATACATTTTGGTATTGCTTGCCAAATCAAAAATGGTATTTTCATCAACCTTTACCCTATTTTCCTTTGGAATAGGACTTCCGTCTTTGTTGTAATTATTTACATATCCAAAACTATAATCATATACATCTTCATTATCTCTTATGACAGATATTTGACCACCTGCGAAGTTTTCCTTAACTTCTTCATTCACCAAGGTTTCTATCAAATCTGTCGTTTTCTTATCTAGCTTATTAGAAGTTTTATTAAAAGCTTCTTCTTTTGTTCCAGATTTAATTTTTACATCAACTTTATCCCTAACATTCAATATATCTATTGAATTTTTGCCGTTTTCAACTAAAGCATTGGCTTCGTCATTCGATTTGACTAATTTTCCATTTACAAATACATCTGCCTTACTATAATCACTTACATCAATCTGATTTTTGTTATTTTCATCATAGTAAAACTTGTGAGAAGTATTTGTTAAAACTGAATCATCATAATTATCCATATCTACAGGATATTTTTGTTCAATGGTCGTTGCTTGTTGAACTTCTTCTTGTGCATGCGAATTAAATGGTAGCATAAACATAGCAAGTGCTAACAGAACTATTTTTTTATTCATTTATATCTCCTACTGTCTCAATTTGTCAGTTAGTTCTTTAGAAACTTTTAGGTTTCCTATCACATGTTCCATATTTTCTGCTATGTAGCCATAGAATAAGATATCAGTAATAATTTGACTTGAAAATCTTGATGATATGGCTGCATATCTCATCTTTTTTTCTATTTCGGGGATGGGAATGACGTAGTCTGAGAGGTTTGAGAGTTTACCTTTAGCTTTTTTGGTAATAGTTACAACTTTTGCTCCAGTCTTACTTGCATAGTCTGCTGCCACTAGGATTTCCTTAGTCAAACCCGAGTAGGAAATACAGATTAGAAGGTCGCCTTTTTCGATATTTGTAAGCAAGGTTAGGTTGGTATGGGGATCTCTTTCATAAAAGGCCCTCTTTCCTGCCCTCAATAGTTTGTAGATTAAATCTTCACACACAAGTCCAGATGAACCCACTCCTGCTAGGTAAACTGTTTTAGCCTCTAGCAAGGATTTTATTGCACTAGCTAGGGTGTTTTCATCTATTAGGGCGTAAGTTTTTTCTATAGAAGCAAGGACGTTTACCTTACTTTTATTTACTATATCACTTACACTATCATTATCGGCTATTACTTCCGATTTGATTACTTCCTCATTTTCTAGGCTTTTAGCTATATCAACCTTTAGGTCTGTGTAGCCCTTGTAGCCAAGTTTTTGGACAAACCTTATTATGGCTGATTGGCTAGTTGATGTTAGAGAAGCTAGTTGTTGAGACTTCGTTTTTATAATCTTATTTGGATTATTCAAAACATAGTCTGCTATTTTCTTGTCAGCTTGGGTAAATTCGCTATATCTTTCTTTGATTCTTATTAGATAGGTCATAGTATCCTCATTTGAAAAGCTTTTCTTATGTTCAATTATATCATTTTAAATATTAATTTCAAACTTTTTCTATATTTTTTAAATAATTATTTCAGGTGATCGATAACTTCTCTTAGATTATCCCTTTTTTTATCAGGCTCAAAGCTTAGAGGGAAGCTCTTATCTCTTATTATAAGATAGTCCATGCCAGACTCTTTTGCAGCAAGATATCCATTATAGGAATCTTCTAGGATAAGGCTTTCTTCTTTTTTGCAAGAGAATTTTTCCCTAGCCTTTAGAAATATTTCTGGATTTGGTTTACTTTTTTCGACCTCATCACCACTTATTATAAAATCAAAGTAAGGTCTTATTTTTTCCTTTGCCAATAAAAGGTCAATTTTTTCTCTATCATTGGATGAGGCGAGGGCTATTTTTACCTTATTGGCTTTTAGAAAGTCCAAAAGTTCTCCTAGCCCTTCCTTTTTGATAGATTTAGGGTTGTTTCTTAGGATATTTAACCTGTGAGCATTCAATTCATTTCTCAGCTTATCAGCTTTAGCTAAAGAGCCCAAAATTTTTGCTAATTTTTCTCTGATTGTTTGTTCATTTTGTCCAGTCAACTCTTTTCTGAGCTTATCATTAAATTCAAAATTATATTTATGAGCTAGGTCAAACCAAGACCTATAGTAAATAATCTCAGTATCAAACATGAGACCATCCATATCGAATATCACTAATTTATATTTCATAGTCTCTCCTTTTTACTTTCTTACCCTTTTTAAAAATTTGCATAACAAAAGCCAAGCTTTAGGCTCGGCTTTTAGGAGTGATAGGTTTTTTATAAATCAGAGTCTATTTCTAAGAATTCTTCTATTTGTTTTATTAGGACTCCGCTTTCTTTTCTTGTTTCTTCTGATCTTTTGACAAGAGCTTCGAGCTCG
>NZ_CAMXYR010000002.1 GCF_947253225.1 uncultured Anaerococcus sp.
GAAAAACATAACTTCATCTACTTTTTCTATGCGATAAATGCTTAAATCAAGCCATCTATGGGTATGAATATACTAAAGATGGAGGAAGTTATGCTACATAAGAATGAAAAAAATAACACTGAACAAGTTCAAATGGTATCGGTAGAACAACTAGTCCCAAAAGATCACACATTAAGAAAAATAGACAAATACATAGACTTTAACTTCATATACAATCTAGTAGAAGATAAATACTCACAAACAACAGGTAGACCAAGCATAGCCCCAGTAGTATTAATTAAACTTGTAATCCTGCAATACTTCTTCAACATAAACAGCATGAGACAAACAATAAGAGAGGTAGAAGTAAACCTAGCCTATCGTTGGTTCTTAGGCATAGACTTCTACGATAAAGTCCCACACTTCTCAACCTTCGGAAAAAATTATGAAAGAAGATTTAAAAATACAGATATATTCAATCAAATATTTGAAAACATCCTAGACCAAGCAATGAGCCATGGATTTGTAGACACAAAAATACAATTTGTAGATTCAACTCATATAAAAGCCCACGCCAACAGACACAAAAGTCAAAAAGTAAAAATAAAGAAAAAAGTAAAATCATATCAAAGAAAACTAGAAAAAGAAGTAAACGAAGACAGAAACAACAATGGCAAAGATGACTTTGATTACCCAGATGGGGATATATTAGAAGAAAAAGAAATAACCCAATCAACAACAGATCCAGAAAGTGGACTGTTTCATAAAGGAAATCACAAAGAAGTATTTGCCTACTCAATCCAAACATCATGTAATAAAAATAGCTGGATATTAGGATACAAAGCCTATCCAGGAAACCTACACGACTCCATAACCTTCCCATCATTCTTCAAAGAAAAACTAGAAAAATATAGGCCAGAAAAAATAGTAATGGATGCAGGATACAAAATACCAGCAATAGCAAAAGAACTAATAGAAAAAGGAATAATGCCAGTCCTACCATATACAAGACCAAAAGGAAAAACTGATAAAGAATCATTCTATCCAAAACAATACAAATATGACCAAACAAACGACTGCTACATATGTCCAGAAAAGAAAATCCTACTCTACTCAACAACAAACAGAGAAGGCTACAGAATATATCAAAGCAAGAAAAGTTTATGCGAAAACTGCCCATCTTTAAGTAAATGCACAAAAAGTAAAAGCAAAGTAAAAGTAATAATTAGACATATCTGGCAAGGATACATAGCTTACTGTGAACGGTACAGACTAACTGATACAGGAAAAGCAGAATACAAACAAAGAAAAGAAAAAATAGAACGACAATTCGGAAGTGCAAAAGAATACCATAGCTTTAGATACACCAACATGATAGGCAAAGCAAAAATGAGTATGAAAGCAGCACTAACTTTTGCGTGCTTAAATATGAAAAAACTAGCAAAATTACTAGATAGATTAGAGGGAAATGGAGGTGATTTTCCTATATTTACTAAGATATTTACTCTATCATTTGAAAATTCAATAAATTTACTAATAAAAACAGAAAGAGCGTCGACAGGCCCAATTTATTAGTGGGTTTGTCGACACTCTGAAAACAAATTTTCTTTCTTCTTCTCATAAATTAATCCTCTGTATAACTTATATTGAAACATATTATATCATAGTACTAATAAATGTAAAAGATATTCATAAATTTAAAGGTATAATTGAAACAAAATCAATTAATCTTAAATTGACAAAACTTATCTTGAATATAAAATACACAGGAGGTAAGGCTATGGCCAAGATAGACATAATAATCCCTGTTTACAATGGGGAAGATTTTATAGGTCAAACTATAAAATCAATAGAAGAAAATAATTTTGCTGATATTAATATTATCCTTGTTGACGATGGTTCTATTGACGGGACAGAATCGGCAATCTCTAAATTGAGAGAAAAATATGACAATATTTCATATTATAAAAAAGAAAATGCTGGAGTGTCTGCAGCTAGAAATTTTGCAATAGAAAGATCTACCAGCCCTTATATATGTTTTTTGGATGCGGATGACCTTTATCATAAAGATTTTTTGCAAAAAATGTATGGGCAAATTAAATCTACAAATGCTGATACCTGCACATGTGGCTATTATAAGTTAATTGGACAGGAAACTAGGCCTATGAAAAGCGCCTTTAGCAAGAAAGATTTCCTGGTAAATTATCTAATCAGCAAAAATAAACTTCATATCAGCAGTTTTCTAATAAAAAGAGAAGTGATCTTTGATAATAATATTCGTTTTGATGAATCTTCTTCCTATGGTGAAGATATAGAGTTTATGACACATGTCATAAAATATTCAAGGGAAATTGAAATAGTCCCAGAATACTTGACCTACTATAGGATTGATTCTACTAGACCAACTCTGTCTACCTTTTCTTTGGATAAAATTAAATCCGATATAGATTTTTCAAATAGGCTAATAAACGATCAAAAGCTAAACTTAAGCCCAAGAGAAAAAGCCGCCGTAAATCATAAACTTATTGCAAATATTGTAAGTAAATTGCTTTTAGGTCTTGACCTTGGTTATGACAAGGAGGAAATAAGAGATATTTATGAGGCTAATAAGTCAATAATTGCAAAGAAAAAAAATGCCTTCGGCCTAAGGTCAATTAAACTTATCTTAACAATTAATAAACTAAGAAATAAAATTGGGTAATAGTAATCTAGGACTTAGTAAAAAAGGAGGAGATATGTTTTATAGAGACGAATCGATCAGAGAATGTAAGAGGGTGATGAAGGAGAGAAATCCTCTGGCATTCACAATTCATTTATTTATCCTGATGATCTTAGAAATGTCTTTTTCTCATATCCTACTTAGATTGGTATCTAATCTTACAGGCAAGGGAGATTTTCTTATAGGAAAGTTATCGGAAAATCACGAGTATGCCATGATTTTTAATCTTTGGTCTACTTTATTGGTAAGCCTTTTCGTGTATTTATTTGTAAAATTTTACCATAAGAGAAATCTCAAATCTCTGGGCCTTGAAGATGATAGGAATGGTGTATCTTACCTTAAGGGACTTCTAATAGGAAGTGGTATGCTTTGGATATCTTTCCTTTTTTCTTATCTATTATCTGGATTTAAAATTCGATTAAATATCCAAAATGTGGACTTAAAGATTTTTCTTTTGTTCGTAATTGGCTGGATCTTTCAAGGTTTCTAAGAAGAATTTATCACAAGGTCTGTGCTAATGAATTATCTAGGTGCTCTTAAAAATCCAAAGACCGGAATTGTTGCCAATAGCTTGATCTTTGCAATCCTTCATGTAGGTAATTCTTACTTTAATCTCATAGCCTTTGTCAATATATTTTTGATGGCCTTGTATTTTCTATGCTTTTTTATATAGAAGATAGCATATATATCAGCCGCAGCCCACAGCGTATGGAATTTCCTCCAAGGAAACTTTTTTGGAATTAATGTAAGCGGAATAATCACAAGCAAAAACACGATTTTCCTAAGCGAATCTGTAGGAAATAAACTCATAAGTGGGGGAGGTTTTGGCATAGAAGCAAGCCTTGTAGTTTCAATAGTTGAGCTACTTGCCTTGTGCTTACTATATAATAAGGCGAGAAAAGTGAGTTTGGTCAGATAGAAAAACCAGGGTCTATGCCCTGGCCTTTTAAATTATTTATTTATTTTCGTATCCTGGTTTTCCGAGTAGTTTGAACATTTGTCCCTTGTACTCTTCAACACCTGGTTGGTTGAAAGGATTTACCCCGAGCATATAGCCAGAAACTCCTACTGCTATTTCAAAGAAGTAGAATAGTTTGGCGATTTCTTTGGCATCAACCTTATCCATGATTATTCTGATGTTTGGAACATTTCCCTTAACGTGAGCAATAGTTGTTCCTTCCATAGCTTGTTTGTTTACAAAACTCATGGTTTTGCCTGCTAGATAGTTAAGACCATCTAGGTTATCCTTATCTTCATTGATGACTAGATCTCTTTCTTGGTTTTCAACTTCGATTACAGTTTCAAAGAGGTTTCTCTTACCATCTTGAATCATTTGACCAACAGAGTGAAGGTCGGTTGTGTTATTTACTGAAACTGGGAAGATACCCTTGCCGTCTTTTCCTTCACTTTCGGCAAAAAGTTGCTTCCACCATTCAGCTATATACCTTAATTTAGCTTCATAGTTTACAAGAACTTCTATATCTTTGCCATCCTCATGGAGCATATTTCTAATCGCTGCATATTTGATAGCTGGATTATCGAAAGATTTCTCAGTGTATATGTCTCTACCTTCCTTAAAGCCTTCCATAAAGGCGTCAATATCAATGCCTGCTGCTGCGAGAGGGAGTAGACCTACGGCAGATATTACAGAAAATCTTCCTCCAATATCGTCAGGGACTACAAAAGTTTCGTATCCTTCAGCATCTGCGAGTTCCTTGAGAGCTCCCTTAGCTTTATCAGTTGTAGCATAAATTCTCTTTCTAGCTTCCTCTTTGCCATATTTTTCCTCGATGGCTTCTTTTAAAAATCTAAAGGCAATAGCTGGCTCTGTAGTTGTACCAGACTTTGAAATTACATTTAATGAATAATCCTTATCCTTTAGAAAATCTAAAAGTTCAGAGAGATATTGACCAGAAATTTGGTTGCCTGCATAGATTAATTTAACTTTTCTATCAGAGGCAAAGTAAGAATCACAAGCCACATCACAAGCCTTAATGCCAAGGTAGGAGCCACCAATACCAATTGAAACCAAAACATCAGAATTTTCGTTAATTCTTTTAGCTGCTTCCTTAATTCTTACAAATTCTTCCTTATCGTAGTCTATAGGTCTGTCAATCCAGCCAAGAAAGTCATTTCCCTCACCACCTTTAGTCATGAGAGTTTCAAAAGAAGTCATAGCCTTTTCTTCGTAGCTATTTAAGTTATCTAGGTTTACCTTAGTAAAATCTATTTTCATATTCTCCTCCTAATTTTACATAACTATTATACCCGATAAAATTATTTTCCATTAACAAATAAATATGCAAGACCTAACAATTTTGTTAAATAAAAAATAAAGAAGTCCCTAGTAGAAATATTGCTATTAAAAAATTTTAAAGATGAAATAAAATATTTAAAATCAGCCATAAAAAAGTTTTAAATGAGAAAATGATAATGATTATATCTATCATATTTAGAATGATAAAAACTTTAGAATCATTCTTGACAAATGAAAATATAAATAATATAATATGAATATCAGATGAAACGTGGAATATAAAAAGGAGATTACATATGACATTAAAAGGAACAAAAACAGCACAAAATCTTATTACATCATTCGCAGGTGAAAGCCAAGCTACAATGAGATACAGATATTCTGCAAAAGTTGCTAAAAAAGAAGGCTACCAACAAATCGCAGCTATCTTTGAAGAAACAGCAAGAAACGAAATTGAGCATGCTGAAAGATTTTACAAATTCTTAAAAGAAGAATTCAAACTTGAAGCTATAGAATTAAACCCAGACTATACAGCATTTCCAGTTATCTTCCATGATACCCTAACAAACCTACAAGGCGCTATTGAAGGCGAAAACGAAGAATGTGAAGATATGTATCCATCATTTGCTGATGTAGCTGAAGAAGAAGGATTTGATGAAATCGCTAGAGCATTTAGAAACATCGCAATCGCTGAAGGTGCTCACAGAGATAGATACCAAAAACTACACGATAATGTAGCTAATGGAAAAGTATTTGAAAAAGACGAAAAAGTTATTTGGAAATGTGGAAACTGTGGTTTCCTTTATGAAGGAAAAACAGCTCCAAAGATTTGTCCAGCTTGTCTTCACAAACAAGAATGGTTTGAAGTTGCTAACTTCAACTATTAATAAAAACTTACCAGAGCCTAGGCTCTGGTTTTTTGTGTCCAAATTTAGAAATTGTTGCAGAAGCATGAAAGTTCTTTCAATCTGCCATTATTTTACTGAAAGAATAGAAGTTTTTTATTCAACCTGTATAATCTAAGTAAACGATTTATTATGTGAGGAGTAGATATGAAAGTTATTGTATGCAAAGATTATGATGATATGAGCAAGAAAGCAGCGGATTTAGTTATTTCTAATATTATAGAAAAACCACAAATTAAATTAGGTCTTGCAACAGGCTCTTCTCCAATAGGACTTTATGAAAACCTAATCAAGGCAAATGATGAGGGAGAGATTAGCTTTAGATATGCAAAATCAGTAAATCTTGACGAATATGTTGGTATAAGTGCGGATAATGACCAATCTTATAAGTACTTCATGAAGAAAAATTTCTTTGACCATGTATCATTTAATGAAGGAGCGAATATTTTGCCATCCGCCCCTGAAAATGACGAAAAATATGCCAAAGACTATGACAAGATTCTCGATGAATTTGGACAAAGAGATATTCAAATTCTCGGTATCGGAGAAAATGGCCACATTGCCTTTAATGAACCTGCTGATAAATTGAATAGGAGAACATCTATAGTAAAATTATCAGAAAGCACTATTGAGGCAAATTCAAGATTTTTTGCCAGTGAAGAAGATGTACCTAGATATGCTATCTCTATGGGTCTTTCTGATATTTTTAATGCAAGAACTATAATTCTTCTTGCTAATGGCAAGAAAAAACATGAGGCAGTAAAAAAACTTATTGTGGGAACAAGTATTGATCCTCATCTCCCAGCAAGTTTTCTTGCCCTTCATCCAAATGTATATATCTATGTAGATGAAGAAGCCTATAGGGGATAAAAATTAGCCAGACTTAGGGTCTGGTGTTTTTTTGTCTAGTATTGACAAAAATACTTGTCAATTATATAATAATGACAAAGATACTTGTCATAAAGGAGGAAGATTTGCTATTAAAAAATAAACTCGCCGAATTTAGAAAGGAGAAAAATATTAATCAGACAGACTTGGGAAAAAGAATTGGAGTTTCAAGGCAGACCATAAGCCTTATAGAAAGAGGAGACTACAACCCCTCTGTAATGGTAGCCCTAAGTCTTGCTAAAGTTTTTAGTGTTAACGTTGAGGATATTTTTTCTTTGGAGGATGATTATGAAAAAGCTCTTTAATAAACGATTTTTGAAAATTATGGTGGTTGGAATTGCAACAGGAATAGTGCTAAAAGTATTTTTAAATAAAGAAATTCTTGAGAATGTTGGGGATGCTGTAAGAAAATCCTACCTTGCCAGTTCCTTTTACTTGGTTATGGCAAGCATGATTTTAAGCCTAATCACATCATATATTTTTTATAGAAAAAGTCTAGCTTTGGTTGAAGATGGTCTAAAGGGTGATGGTTTGATTGAAACAAAGTATACAAACTTTAGCCTTAGAACAAGAGATTTGGGCATATTTATAACATTTGTACTTTTCTCAGGCCTTATACTTTCAATAAACCTTGAAGGTGGGGTGAATGATGGAAATATCCTAAGGTTAATTGTAGGTGTTCTCACTTTCGGGATTTTTATCTACTTATCATCTGTAATTCTTGACAAAAATTATTTGCTAATTCAAAAAATTGAGCCAAATAGAAAGGCTGATAGCCTAGACTTGAACTTTAATGAGAAGTTTATAGAAGAATCTGATGAAAGAGTGAGAGCTGAGTATTATAAAAAAGGCTACAAGGGTTACCAAAGGATGCTTCTTGCAAACTTCATAATGCTAGCTATAATTTGCCTCTTCTCCTTTGAGCTTGACCTTGGGATTCTTAGTCCAATACTCCTTGGGATATCTTCACTTGTAGGTATAGTAGCAGCAAAATAAGCCCGAGCAATCGGGCTTTTAGAGCTTTTTGTTAATCTCGTTAATCATCTTTTTTTCGTAGATATAAATGCAAAAGCTAATTAATAAGTAAATTATAACAAAACTTGCGAAGGCAAAGATTATTGTACTATTGTAGGAAAACCAGCTTAGGTATAATCCTGCAAAGACAAAATATATTGCCAGTATCAGAAAGTGGATGGCGTGATTTAGATAAATTGACCTAGTCTTATTCTTTAAAATCATGCCAGAAAGGACTGATATCACACCAAAGCCTCCATAAACTAAGCATTGGATTATTTTTGCATGACCAGCGCCTACGCTTGCTACAAAGTCAGGCACACCTACAATATCAGCTCCAACTAGTATGGATATAAAAGCTTCAATTAAAGCTCCAATACCAACTCCTGCCAAAAAACCAACTACTAAATCTTTAAAAGTTTTCATATATCCTCCTATAGGCCCAAAGCCTTCCTAAATTCTTTCAAGTTTCTCCTAGAAACATACGAAACATCTCCATTTGTAAGCTCGACAGCAATCGTTCCAATAAAGGATAGGTCGAGTTTTCTTACAAAATCTAAATTTACAATCTCGGATCGAGAAATTCTTATGAATTTGTTTTTATCAAGTCTATCATTAAGTTCATAAATAGTAAGTCTTGATGAAAAAGTTCCATCCTTTGTCTTTACAAAGACGTTCTTATCCTGGGCATAAATCCTTATGATGTCCTTATGAGATGTGATAAAAACTTCCTTGTTTTTAAAGACTACTATTTTATCTACAAGCCTATCGGCCAAAAGATCCTTGAGGTTTTCTACCTCCTTGGAGTAGTCTTTGGCGAAAATCTTGACCCTAGTTTCTTCGATTGATTCATCTATAATTATTTCAACTTTCATTGTCCCTCCTGATTTTATTATAGGTTGCTTTGGGGAAGCTTGCATTAGTTTTGGGATAAGCGGTCGGCTTGGGAGGATAAGTGGTTATTTTTGGCAAAAAAAAGAAGGCTTTTGCAAAATGAATAAATCACCAACTATCCTTAGGAAACTTTATGTAAATCTTCAAGGGTGAGCTGGTGGTTATTCATAAGTTTGCAAGAGCCTAATTATTAAAAGGCCCAATTACCCTTCTCAAATATTTTAAATTCTTTGTCATCCTTGTAGGCAGTTATTGTCAAGTCGCTTGTTCCAACCATGAAGTCCTCATGGATAAGGGAGTCGTTAAGACCGCAAGACCTTACTTCCTTATCGGATAGGTCGCTTGCTCCTTCAACGGTTGTTGGATAAGCCTTACCTAGGGCGAAGTGGCAAGAGGCATTCTCATCAAAAAGAGTGTTGTAGAAGAGGATGTTGGAGTTTGAAATAGGAGAATCATAAGGAACTAGAGCTATCTCTCCAAGGTATTTACTTCCTTCATCACTAGCTAACATTTTTTTCAAGGTATCTTCTCCCTTTTGGGCAGAGAAGGAAATTACCTGTCCATCTTTAAATGCAAATTCAAAACCATCAATAACAACTCCGTTATAAACAAGAGGTTTGCTTGCTACTAGCCTTCCATCTACTCCATCATATTGAGGTGAGGTAAAGACTTCCTCTGTAGGCATATTTGGAATAAAGACATCTCCTTTGGCATTTTTTGAACCAGCTGACATCCAAATATGATTTTTTGGAAGCTTAACCCAAAGGTCGGTTCCGTTTCCTGCCTTATAGTGAACCTTGTCAAATTGGTGGCTATTTAGGAAATCTGCCTTCTCGTTGAGGGTGTTTATATGGTTAGTCCAATTTGCCTTTGTTTCTTCCCAAGATTCTGAAACTCTTGATACATCTAGGATTGTTTCCCATAGTTTGTCGTAGGCTTCTTTTTCTGAAAGGTTTGGGAAGACTTTCTTAGCCCATTTTTTGGTTGGGACAGAGATAACTAGCCAAGATACTATATCATTCATGGTATATTTAACGAATTTTTTTGTCTTTTTGCTATTTTCTCTTATGGCTTCTGAAATTTTCTCGCTATCAAGTCCATTTAGAAGGTCTGGGTCTTCTGCGTGAATTGAAATTCTGTTGGATTTTTTTTGAGCTATTTGGTAGTCCATCTTAGCGATTTTCCAATCAGCGACTTCATTTAGGGTTTCTTGGTCTTGGTATTCGTAGGTAAGTCTAGTGATAGCATCATCTCTCCAGTCAATAGCCACATTTCTTGCTCCTTTTTCGTAGGCTGCCTTTGTGATAAGCCTTGCAAGGTCTGGGTTTTCAACAGGAGATGTTATTAGGACATCCTCACCTTTTTGGACATTAACACCAAACTCAACAGCTAGTTTGGCAAAGTTTTCTATTCTTTTATTCATACTTTCTCCTTTTGCTTTTTTACTATTATACTTCTAGTTAAAATTACTCAACGCTTGCAAGGTGCTAAGTTTTTCTAAGTGGGTAAAATTATAGTAATAAAGTAATTTAATTTAAAGATAAGGAGTATATATGAAAAAAAGAAGCGAAGTTGATGTAAAAGAAACTTGGAAAATAGAAGATATGTATGCAAGCGATGAAGTTTTCTATAAAGAAATCGAAGACGTTAAGACTAGAGCCTTAGATTTTTCTAAAAAATATAAAAATTTATCTAGCGTAGAGGAAGTTTATAAGTCCCTCAAAGAATACTCAGATATTTATGGAATAGTTGGCAACTTGGGAACTTTTGCTGGAATTTCCATGGAAGTGGATACAACAGATGAGCATATGTCAAAAAGATATGCAAAGTTTTGCGATGAAGAATCAAAAATCTCAGGCATCCTCTCCTTCTATGAACCAGCCCTTGCCAAAATAGAGAAGAATATTTTAACAGAAGTAGGAAAAGAGCACCCAGAGTTTACCTATTTTATTGAGAAAATAGAGAAAAAACAAGCCCATCTCCTAGGAGATGAGGCAGAGGCAGTCCTTGCAAAACTTTCACCAAGCCTTGATGCTCCATACAGAAATTACAACGATATGCGTTATGGAGATATGGACTTTGAAAATTTTTCTTATGAGGGAGAAGAAATCATCCTAAACCACAACACTTTTGAAGAATACCTCGAGGCAGATCCAAGGACTGACCTAAGAAGAGAAGCCTTCAAAAGATACCATGATGTGCTTAGGAAATATGAAAACGCAGATGCATCTGTCTACAATACTCAAGTAAGCAACGAAAAAAGACAAGCCGATATTCGTGGTTATGAATCAGTTTTCCACTACCTATTGGCTCGTCAAGATGTAGACTTTGATATCTATGAAAATCAGTTAGATACAATAATGGAAAAACTTGCTCCACACATGAGAAAGTACGCCACAATCATTAAAAAGCATTACGGATTAGAAAAGATGACCTATGCAGATTTGAAGCTAGGCATTGACCCAGATTATGAAATTGAAGTTGACATCCAAAAGGCTCGTGAATATATCCTAGATGGCCTTTCACCACTTGGCAAAGAGTATGTTTCCTACCTAGACAAGGCCTTTAGTGATAGGTGGATTGACTATTCTCAAAATATAGGCAAGAGGACAGGTGCTTTCTGTGCTAGCCCTTATAACTCTCACCCTTTCATCATGACAACCTACAACAGTGGCATGAGCCAAGTTATGACACTTGCCCATGAATTAGGTCATGCTTGCCAAGGTATATACTCAAATGCTAACCAAGAAGCCCTACTTGCTGATATGAGTATGTATTTTGTAGAAGCTCCATCAACAGCAAATGAAATAACTATGGAAAGATATCTTTTGAATAGAGCGAAAGATAAGAGGGAAAGGCTTTGGGTTCTTTCAACCATGATTGGCAAAACCTACTACCATAACTTTGTAACTCACTTCTTGGAGGCAAGCTTCCAAAGAGATGTATATAGGGCAGTGGAAAGAGGAGAAAGCTTAGGGGCATCCGATTTTAATAAGATGTTTAAGGAGAATCTCCAAAAATTCTGGCAAGATGCAGTTGAACTTGACGAGGGAAGTGAGCTTACATGGATGAGGCAACCTCATTATTACATGGGACTTTATCCTTACACATATTCAGCAGGTCTAACCATAGGAACAATTATTTCAGATAAGATTGTAAATGGGGATGATGAGGATAGGAAAAGATGGATTGAAGTTCTAAAAATGGGTGGTTCAAAAGGACCAATTGACCTTGCCAAGGCAGCAGGAGTTGATATGACAACTACCAAGGCTCTTGAAGAGGCCATAGCCTTCATAGGTTCAATAATTGATGAAATAGATGATCTTCTAACTGAGCTAGATATGTATAAGTAGAAGAAGCTTAAAAACCATTTATAAAATTTCTAAGCTTGTTGGAACTTGTAATAAAAAATAAGCCTTTGCATATATATTTTCTTGATAGATAAGCAACAAATCATCTTGACAATATTGATTTTTAGAGTATAAGATGATATAATTAAATAAGTTAGGAATAAGGGGGAGTTTTGCACTCTCCCTTTGTTTATCTATTTACTTATATTTTGCTTAAAAAATTTTTGAATTTAATATATAATAGTAGGAGAATATATTATTTATATAGATACTAGCAAATTAATAGATGAGAATTAAAAATAAGGAGAGAAAAATGGGAAACGTTAGAGTAAGATTTGCACCATCACCAACAGGTTACTTGCATATAGGAGGATTAAGGACAGCACTATTTAACTACCTATACGCAAGACATACTGGTGGAGATATGCTTTTGAGGATAGAAGATACAGATAGGACTAGATTTGTTGAAGGAGCCCTAGAAAACCTCCTAAAAGCCCTCAAATGGTCAGGTATAGAGATTGATGAAGGAGTTATGCTAGATGAAAATGGCAAGGTAACTCAAAGGGGAGATTGCGGACCATACATCCAATCTGAGAGAGTTGAAAAGGGAATATATGACAAATATATCAATCAACTTATAGAAGAAGGTAAGGCCTACTATTGCTTCTGCTCCCAAGAAAGAATTGACAAGGTTCGTGACCAACAAAGAGCCGATGGCCTTACTCCAAAGTATGATGGACTTTGCCGTTCAATTCCTCTTGAAGAGGCAAAAAAGAGAGTTGCAGCAGGTGAACCTCACACAGTTAGGTTAAAACTTCCTGTAAACCGTGACATTACCTTTAACGATAGGATTAAAGGAAAAATCACCTTTAATACAGACGATCAAGATGACCAAGTTCTTATAAAAAGAGATGGCTTTCCAACCTACCATTTTGCAGTAGTAGTAGATGATCACCTAATGGGTATCACTCACGTTGTTCGTGGAGATGAGTGGGTTTCATCAACTCCAAAACACGTCTACCTCTATGAAGCCTTTGGTTGGGATGCTCCAGAATATATCCACCTACCTACAGTTCTTAACAAAGACCACAAGAAATATTCAAAGAGAAACGGTGATGGAATGGTAGAAGACTTCATCGAAGAAGGATATATGCCAGAAGGATTAATCAACTTCTTAGCCCTTCTTGGTTGGTCTCCAGATAGCGAAGAAGAAATTTTCACTATGAAACAACTTGCAGACCAATTCGATTTTGATAGGGTAAACAAGACTGGGGCAGTTTTCGATAAGAGAAAACTTGATTGGGTAAATGGCCACTATGTAAGAGATCTCTCAGTAGAAGATCTTGCAGAAAGAATAAAACCTTACATGATAAAGGCGGGCTTAATTGATGAGTCTTATCCAGAAGAAAAATTGAACTTGCTTGCAGCTACTTGGCAATCAGCCATAGACAAGTTCTCAGATGCTCCAAACTTATCTAGGAACTACTTTATAAGCGATGAGGAGATGGTCTGGGATGATGAAGCGGTTGAGGCAATCAAGACAGAAGATGCCAAGAAACTTTTCGACTCTTTCCTAAGTCACCTTGATGAAATTGATGAAATCGACGAGGAATTTGCATCAACAGTTATGAAAAAAATCCAAAAAGAAACTGGCATCAAAGGAAAGAATCTATGGTTCCCAGTAAGGGCAGCAATCACAGGGTCAGTTCATGGACCTGAATTATCCAATGCTTTTATAATAATGGGCAAGGAAAAAATCAAGGCTAGACTAAACTATGTAAAGGAAAATTATTAATGAAAATTCATAACACGCTTACTAGACAAAAAGAGGAATTTGTTCCAATTGTTGAAAATCAAATAAAAATGTATGTCTGTGGGCCGACTGTTTATGATTATATGCACATAGGAAATGCTAGACCCCTTGTAGTGTTTGATACCTTTAGGAGGTATATGCAATTTAGGGGCTATGATGTAAAATACGTTGTCAACTTCACAGATGTTGATGATAAGATAATAAATAAATCCATAGCTGAGAATATTACAACCAAAGAAGTAACTGATAAATACATCAACGCCTACATGGAAGATGCTAAGGACTTAAATCTTGACGAAGAAGACACAATCCATCCAAGGGCTACCGAGGTTATGGATGATATAATTGCCTTTGTAGATGGACTTATAAAAAAGGGAATGGCCTATGAGTCAGAAGGAGATGTTTATTTTGACGTTTCCAAGGCAGATGATTATGGTAAACTTTCAGGCAAAAATATCGAAGACCTCATCCATGGAGCAAGCAATAGGCTGGATACGGCGGATGGGTCTAAGAAAAAATCTCCAGTAGATTTTGCCCTTTGGAAAAAAACAAAAAAAGAAGGAGAAATAAGTTGGACTTCTCCTTGGGGCGAGGGAAGACCTGGTTGGCATATAGAATGCTCGACAATGAGTAAGAAAATCTTAGGAGATACCATTGACATTCACGCAGGAGGAGAAGACCTAGAATTTCCTCACCACGAGAATGAAATTGCCCAATCAGAAGGACTTAATGAAAAGAAATTTGCTAACTACTGGATGCACAATGGCATGATTCAAGTAGACGGAACAAAGATGAGTAAGTCCTTGGGTAACTTCTTTACCCTTAATGATATCAAAAAGGAATACGACCTAGGCATTATTAGATTTTGGTTGCTAACAACAAATTATAGGCAACCAATCAATTTCACCAGAGAAATAGTAGATCAAGCTAAAGCATCTCTCCAAAGGCTAACAAATGCTTACTTTAGGTTAGAAGAAATAGTAGACCAAGCTAAAAGTAGAGTACTAACAAATGATGAAGAGCTTTTGCTAAAAGACCTCGATGAGTTCAAAGATGAATTTATAAGAGTTATGGATGATGACTTGAACACTGCTGATGCTATAACAGTTTTGTTTGATATGGCGAAGTTCATAAATACCAGGCTAGGAGCTGATAGTCCGAAAGAATTAGTAGTAAAAACCTACAAGCTTTATGATAGCTTGTTCCAAAGTCTGGGACTTCTCGCCAAGAAAAAGCAAGCAGAAGTTGATATAGAAAAAATCGAAACCCTTATAGAAAAAAGAAGTCAAGCCAAAAAGGCTAAGGACTTTAAAACAGCTGATGCTATAAGAGATGAGCTTACAAAGATGGGCATTACAATAAAAGACACAAGAGAAGGTGTCAAATGGGAGATTAGCTAATGGATAAGATATATGGTAGAAAGCCAGTCCTAGATACCCTTGATACAGATATAAAAGTTTATAAGGCCTACCTTCTAAAGCAAAATTCCAAGCTGATAAATCAACTTATAAAAAAACTAGAAGAAAAAAATATAGAAATTTCCTTTGTAGATAAGAGATTTTTTGATAAGATAGATATGAACCACCAAGGAGTAATGATTGAGGTTGAATCATTTAAGTATTATGACCTTGAAGATCTAGATGATGCTAGAAGGCTAATAATTCTAGATCAGATAGAAGATCCACACAACCTTGGTGCAATCATAAGAAGTGCAGAAAGCTTCGGCTTCGATGGGGTAGTTATTCCTGAAAGAAGGTCTGCCTCTGTAACAAGCATAGTCTATAAGACAAGTGCAGGAGCAATCAACAACATAAAGGTATTCAGAGTCAAAAATCTCACTAGAGCTATCAAAGACCTAAAAGATTCTGGATTTTGGATATATGGTCTTGCTGGAGAAGCAGATTCAAGCATCAATGATGCCGACCTAACAGGAAAGGTTGGTCTAGTAGTAGGAAATGAAGGTGCAGGAATTTCTAGACTGGTAAGAGAAAATTGTGATATGCTTATAAATATACCAATGCTAGGAAGGGTTAATAGCTTAAATGCCTCTGTGGCAGCTGGAATTTCCATGTATGAGTTATTAAGACAAAATGGCTTTAACTAAGAAAAATATCACCTTCATTGATGGTTACAATGTAATCAACAAGTGGGCTGAGTTGAAAGAATTATCTAAAGAAAGCTTAGCTGATTCAAGAGATGCTCTCATAGAAGAGATGGCAGAATACAAGTCCTTATCAGGAGAAGATGTGGTAATTGTCTTTGATGCCTACAACCTAGATAGAATCAAAGAGACGATTATTGAAAGGTACGGTATGAAAGTTGTCTACACTAAAAGGTTTCAAACTGCTGATACCTACATAGAAAGACAACTGGTAAAGATAGATAGAAACCACGATATCAAGGTAGTGACTGATGATGGGGCTGTCCAAACTCAAGCTTCAGGCAAGGGAGCAAGTAGGGTTACAGCAATGGAATTAAAGACAGACCTTAACACTATGAGAGCGAAGATAAAAAGAAAAAGGAAAGAAGACTTCAACCAAAACTTCAAAACTTTCCCGATAGCAGACAAGGTTTCTGATATAATAGATAAAATAAAAGAAGATTTGGAAAATTGGTAAATAAATTCAAAATGGGTGGTAAAATGGATAAAATAAATTTAAAAGATAAACAAACCCTAGAGAAACTAAAAGAGTATCTGAACTCAGACGACTTGAGTGAGGAAGAAATCTTTACAATTCTTGAGGGACTATCGCAAGAAGAAAAAGATGATATAATGGAAATCATAACTGATGATATTGAAGATGAGGATGATGACGATGATGACTTTATCGGTAGAAACAAGTCAGGCGTAAATGCTTCAATCACCCCAATCAAAAGAAAAGATATGATGAAATTATCTGACCTAACCAATGAGCAAATTGTAGAACAATTTCAAATAGGCAACCAAAATGCCCTTGCAGCCCTTGTTGAAAAAAACCAAGGTCTAGTTAGGTCAAGAGCTTCCTACTTTTTTAGGTCTCATGGTAATGACTTAGACCTCGAGGATTTAGTTCAATCAGGTATGCTGGGCATGATTCGTGCTGCGGAAAAATTTGACTTATCTTTGGGCTATAAGTTTACAACATACGCTTACAAGTGGATTGATAAGGCGATAAGAAAAGCTATCAACAAGGAAGGCCATACAATAAGAATTCCAGCTGGGAAATATTTAAAATTAAATAAGTTAAAGCAAATCCTAAAGGCAAATCCTGAGGCAAGCGATGAGGAACTCTATAGGATATTAGAAAATGAAGGAATTGACAAAAAACAAGCCGATGACCTTTTCCTAATCAATAGAAACCAAGTAAATTCCACATCCTTAAATATCAATCTCGATAGTGAAGATTCGACAGGTGATGAGCTTATGGATATGGTTGGTGATGAATCAACTCCAGTTGATATGCTAATCCTCGAAAAAGATATGGAGAATTTTCTCTTAAAGGCTTTGGACCAACTTACCGATAGGGAAAAGCAAATAATAATTTACAGGTATGGTCTTGATAATGAAAAACCAAAAACCCTAGAAGAAATAGGAAAGATTTACGATTTATCAAGAGAAAGAATCAGACAAATTGAAAATCAGGCTCTTGGAAAGCTCAAGGAATTTTCAGAAAGAGAAGAATAAAAATAAGTGCTGGCTATAATTATAAATTATGTAATTATCATATGAAACCTAAAAATGCTATTAATTGCAAAGTTTAAATGCAGATATAGGTTAGCAGATAAGAGCATAATTGTTAATTAACTTTAGTCAGCATATTTTTTATGAGAATATTGGAAAAAGCTTGTAGTGGTCTAGTCTTTTTTAAGAAAAAATATGTGTATAAATTACAAGAAACGTTTGCATTTTATATAAGAATCTAGTAATATAATAATAGATTATATAAAAAGGAGGTACCTATGTACGAACAAAAAGTAACACTTTCTAATGAAATAGGTTTACATGCTAGGCCAGCATCTATCTTTATAAGACAAGCTGTTAAGTTCCCATGTGATATCACAGTAGTAAAAGCTGGAAGAAGCTATAATGCAAAATCTATCATGTCAGTTCTTAGCATGAGTGCTTCTAAAGGCGATGAGATAATAATAAGGGCCGAAGGCGATGGTGAAAATGAAGCAGTCGCTTCACTCATTGACTTAGTTGAGAACAAATTAGGAAATTATTGATTAATTGAATGATTTTACATAAAACGAACTAGATGTTAGCTCGTTTTTTTGTGTTAATTTTGCCCTAGATGGGGTAAATTGTTAGGAGAGAGTTATTTGATAATTCCTAGCAAAAGAGTATACTTTAATTAGATTTTTTAAAATAATTTACGAAGAAGAGGTAGCTATGAATAATTTATTAAAGATAGAGAATCTTCATGTTTCTGTTGGAGATAAGAAGATTTTGGATGGTATAGATTTAGAGATAAACAAGGGTGAAGTCCACGTTGTTATGGGATCTAATGGTTCTGGTAAGTCAACTCTAATGAACTCTATTATGGCAAATCCTGTCTATGAGGTTACAGAAGGAAAGATATACTTTGAGGGAGAAGATATCACTGATGAATCAGTAGATAAGAGAGCTAGACGTGGAATTTTCATGAGTTTTCAACATCCAGATGAAATCCCAGGAGTTAAGCTCAATGATTTTCTAAGGATTTCTAAGGAACAAAAGGAAGGAAAGAAACCTTCTATTTTAGCTTTTAATAAAGAACTAGCCAAGGAAATGAAAGAGCTAAAACTTTCAGAGGATTATGCTAGTAGGTATGTAAATGTTGGTTTTTCTGGCGGGGAGAGAAAGAAATCAGAAATTCTACAAATGAAGATGCTTAATCCAAAGCTTGCCCTTCTTGACGAAACAGATTCAGGTCTTGATGTAGATGCAGTTAGAATTGTAAGCAAGGGAATCAAGGATTTCTTAACTAAAGATAATGCAGTAGTTATTATAACCCACCATAGGGAGCTTCTTGCAAATATTAAGGCAGATTATGTTCATATCCTAAAAGATGGTAAAATCCAAGAAACTGGCGGAGATAGCCTAATGGATAAGATTGAAGAAGAAGGATACGAGTGGGTGTAAGATGAAAGAAATTAATATTGAAGACCAACTAAAGGAGCTAGACCGAGGCTATTACGACTTCTTTAATGAATTTGAATATGCCGATATTACCGAAAAAGGTATTAATGCGGATATAGTAAATGAAATTTCCGATAAGAAAAACGAACCTGATTGGATGAGGAGAAGAAGGCTAAAATCCCTTGCTCTTTATGAAAAAATCGACAATCCAAGTTGGGGTCCAGACCTATCAGAGCTTAATATGAACGATATTACAACATATGTTAAGCCAAAGTCTGACAAAAAATCTAACTGGGAAGCCCTTCCTGATGATATCAGAGATACTTTTGATAGGCTCGGTATTCCACAAGCTGAACAAGAATCTTTGGCAGGAGTGGGTGCTCAGTATGATAGTGAGGAAGTTTACCATTCTATCCAAAAACACCTCTCTGACCAAGGGGTTATCTTTATGGATTTTTCTTCAGCTGTTAGGGAGCATGAAGATATTGTAAAAGCCTACTTCCAAAAGGCCATTCCTCCAACTCTTCACAAGTATGCAGCCCTTCACGGTGCAGTTTGGTCAGGAGGTTCGTTGATTTATGTTCCTGAAGGAGTTGAGGTTGATATTCCTCTCCAATCCTATTACAGGCTCAACGCTCCAGGAGCTGGACAGTTTGAACACACTATGATAATTGCAGAAGATAATGCCAAGGTTCACTTTATAGAAGGTTGTTCTGCACCAAGATACAATGTAGTTAACCTTCACGCAGGGTCAGTAGAAATTTTTGTAGGAAAAAATGCTGAAGTAAGATTTTCAACCATAGAAAACTGGTCAAGAAATATGTATAACTTAAATACAAAAAGAGCTATCGTCCAAGAAGGTGGCAAGGTTATTTGGGTTTCAGGTTCTTTTGGCTCTAAGGTTTCCATGCTATATCCAACAAGTGTTCTTGTGGGAGAAGGAGCTAGTGCAGAATACACAGGAATTACCTTTGCATCTAACGGCCAATATATCGACAACGGTTGCTCTATGATTCATCTTGCGCCAAATACTTATTCAACAGCTCTAACCAAGTCAATTACAGCTGGAAATGGCAAGTCTATGACAAGATCTCTAGTTCAAATCAAGAAAAATGCCAAGGGGTCAAGGTCAACTGTAGATTGTGAAAATCTCATGATTTCTGAAGAATCTCAATCAGATACAATTCCAGTACTAGATATAAGAAATGATGATGTAGATTGTGGTCACGAGGCAAAAATTGGCTCAATCGACCAAGGTCAAATCTTCTACCTAATGAGCAGGGGAATCCCTGAAGAAGAGGCTAAATCAATGATTGTAAGAGGTTTTGCTGAGCCTATTTCTAGGGAACTTCCACTAGAATATGCTGTGGAGATGAACCACCTTATTGATATGGAATTGGAAGGAGCAAATGGTTGATGGCAAGAATTAATGAAATGAGAATGCCAACTTGGGCAAGCCTTGGTCTAAACTACCTAAAGGAATCCAAGCTTGGTATTGAAAATATAGAGAAAAAAACATATTCAAAAGAGGAAATCTCAAAGGGCATTGAGGAAGTTGATCAAGCCCTTGCCTTGTATAAGACAGGAATTTCTGAAACTTTAAATGAGGAAAATGAAGTTTATAGAAACTTTGCCCTAAATTTTGAAGTTGATGGTAAAAAAGAAACTGAATTTATCAATCTTACGCTTGGCGATAGTAGGGATGTTTTGGTTTCAAATATAGATATTAACGCCAAAAAATCAAGTGAGTCTTCTTTTCTTGTAAGTATTACTGGGGAGGGTGAAGGTTCAACCTACCTAAACTCAAGGATTAAGGCAAAGCTTGAAGAAGATAGCTATGTGAAACTTGTTGTTGTAACAAATCTCGGCAAGAAAGCTGTAAATATCAATTCTATTGCGACTTATCTTGGTGATAGAGCTGTCCTTGATGTTACTTATGTAGAAGTTGGAGCTGGCAAATCTCTAGTAAATATTACCAATATCCTCAAGGGAGAAGAGGCTAAGGTAATTCAAAATGGAGTTTATTTCAAAGAGGGAGAGGATTTCCTTGACCTTCTTGCTACAAATGTTCATTATGGAAATAATACCGACTCTTCATGTATGTTTAATGGTGCCTTGAAGGATAAGGCTGAGAAGAACTTCAAGGGCATAGTTGATTTAAGAAGAGGATGTACCAAGGCAGATGGAAAAATAGGAGATTACTCAATGATGTTATCAGATGATGTAATCAATAAATCTGCGCCAATTCTTCTTAACGAAGAAAAGGAAGTTTCAGGAAATCATGCTGCAAGTGTTGGAAGGCTTAACAAAGATATGCTATTCTATATCATGAGCAGGGGCTTTAGCAAAAAGCAAGCAGAAGCTATGATGCTTGAAGCAAACTTCGCTCCAGCTATTGATAGGATAGAAGATGAAGCCTTGAGAACTTCCATCAAAGAAAAAGTTCACCAAATGAATACGAAGGCAGAATAATGAATGTAGAAAAGATTAGAGATGACTTTGCCTACCTCGATGGCAAAAAGGTAGGTAAGGAGGTTATTTATTTAGACACAGGTGCTACTAGCCAAAAACCTTCCTGTGTTATAGAGGCTGTAGATAATTATTATAGGTACTCAAATGCTAATCCTCATAGGGGAGCACATTTCCTAAGTTGGAAGGCGACAGAGGCTTATGAAAATACAAGGGAAGTTGTAAGAAAGTTTATAGGAGCGAAAAGGGCAAGTGAGATTGTCTTTACAAGATCAACCACAGAATCTATAAATCTCTTAGCCTACTCTTATGGTCTGTCCAAGCTAAGGTCAGGTGATGAAATTCTAATAAGCATCCTAGACCATCACGCTAACCTTGTTCCTTGGCAAATGGTAGCCAAGAAAACTGGGGCAAAACTAGTTTACGCCTACCTAAAGGATGATTATAGCTTAGACTATGACGACCTTAGAAGTAAGATTAATGAAAAAACTAAAATTGTATCAATCACAGGCTCAAGCAATGTTACGGGTGAGCTAATTGACTCAAAATTAATCACCAAGTGGGCTCACGAAGTTGGAGCGATATCTATAGTTGATGGAGCTCAACTTATCCCTCATGTGAAAACAGATGTTGTGGATATTGATTGTGATTTTTTGGCTTTTTCAGGTCATAAGATGTTCTCACCTATGGGAATAGGAGTTCTTTATGGAAAGTATGAACTTCTCAAAGAACTTGAACCTTTTAACCTAGGTGGAGATATGATAGAATATGTCTATGAGCAAGAATCAACCTACCAAGATCCACCTCTAAAATTTGAAGCAGGAACTCCGAATGTTGGAGGAGTTATTGGTATAGGAGCTGCCATAGAATATGTAGAAAAAATAGGTATGGAAGAAATCTTTGCCTATGAACACGAGCTAACCCAATATGCATACGATTTGATAAAAGATATACCAAACATTAAAATCTTCTATCCACCAAAGGATAAGGCAGGCTCTGTAATATCTTTTACCTTCACAGATATTCACCCTCACGATATAGCAACAATCCTTGATAGCAAGGGAATTGCTGTAAGAAGTGGCCACCACTGTGCTATGCCCTTACACCAATACCTAGGGACATCTGCGACAGCAAGAGCAACATTTTCTATCTACAACACTAAAAAAGAAGCAGAGATTTTTGCAAAAGAGCTTAAAAACGTAAGAAAGGTGATGGGCCTATAATGAACATGGAAGAAATTTATAGTCAAATAATATTAGATCATTCGAGAAATCAAGCAAATAAACACGACCTGGCTGATGCTGACATCAAAGAGCCAGGCCACAACCCATCTTGTGGGGATGAGATTGTCCTTCAACTAAAGATGGATGGAGATGTTATAAAAGATGCAGCTTTCACTGGAGATGGTTGTGCTATAAGCCAAGCTGCAACAAGCGTTATGTGCGATATAATTGTTGGAAAAACTAAGCAAGAAGCCAAAAAGCTTGCAGATATCTATATTAGAATGATAAAAAGAGAAGAAGTTAGTGATGAGGAATTGGAACTTCTTGAGGATGCAGTAGCCTTTAAGAATATCCAAAATATGCCTCAAAGAGTAAAGTGTGCCCTCCTATCTTGGAAAACACTCGACCAAACCATCTAAGATGAATAAGAAAAAATTCGATAGGCTTGAGTTTCTAACTAGCCTTGCAACTGCACTCTTATTATTTATTCTTGCCTATATCCAATACATAAAAGGAAGAACTTTCTTTTGGTTAATCCTGCTAGCAGGGATTTTGATGAGTGCAAATTCCTATGTAAAATACAAAATATATAGAAAATCATAAGAAAAAAGCTGGCTTACTATTACTGAGCCAGCTTTTTTAGGAAACATAATTATTAATAGCTGCTGTAAGAGAACTTGTAAGGGTGATTTGAATAAAATAATTGATTCTGTCTTTAGAGATGGGATCTTTTTTTGTGATTATTTCTGTAAGGATTCCTGCTATAGCCTCCGTTGTGTAATCTGTTAGGAAACTTCTGTAGGAATCATCGATTATCTTTCCGAGTCTTGCTTCTCCTAAAACTATGAAATTTTTTATGATTTCCTTAAAGTCTTTTGCCAAAAATCTCTTTAGGTCTCTTTCTCCAACTGAAAATAAGATATTTCTTAGGAAGGCTTGGTTTTCTTTGATGTAGTCAAGGGTGAAGTCAATTGCCTTATCTATATCATCTATTGAATCGTAGGTTTTGACCTTATCGATTGCCTCTTGCTCCAAGGTCCACCTCAATAAGTCGTAGATATCTTCAAAGTGATAGTAGAAAGTATTCCTATTTACCTCACTTTTTTTAATTATTTCCGTGACCGTAAGCTTGGCGAAGGACTTGGTTTCAAGTAGGTCCTTTAGACTTTTAGCCAGACTTAGTTTAGTATTATAAGAGTTTATTTCATTTCTCATAAATTTCTCCTTAGATAAATTTTACCATCAATTCCATACATTTGTCTAATAAATAGACACAAGCCTTAAATTACTGCTTGTAAGTTCTAGGTGAGCTAGTAAATTCTATTTATGAGTTAAGATATTTAATTTTATGAAAGGAATTATTAAGATGGCTTATATAGAGATGAAGAATTCTTATAAAATATACAATGAAGGTAAACAAAATGAAGTAGTAGCTAACAGAGATGTGAACTTTGCTATCGATAAGGGAGAGCTTGCCATAATTTTAGGTAACTCTGGAGCAGGTAAGTCCACTATCCTCAATATTCTAGGAGGAATGGACACTAATAGTAAGGGCGAGGTTATAATTGATGGAAAGAATATAGCGAATTTTGATAAAAAAGAGCTTACAACCTACAGGAGAAATGATGTAGGCTTTGTTTTTCAATTTTACAACCTAGTTCCTAACTTGACTGCTAAGGAAAATGTGGAGCTTGCATCGGATATTGTTAAGGATGCCCTTGATTCTGAGAAAGTATTAAGGGATGTAGGACTTGAAAAAAGGATGAATAATTTTCCAGCCGAGCTATCGGGTGGGGAGCAACAAAGAGTCGCCATAGCTCGTGCTATTGCCAAAAATCCCAAGATTCTTCTTTGTGATGAACCTACAGGAGCCCTTGACTATCAAACGGGTAAGCAAGTTTTAAAGATTCTCCAAACTATGGCTAGAAAGAAAAATGTTACGGTAATTATTGTAACCCACAATTCGGCTATAGCTCCTATTGCCGATAAGGTCATTCATGTAAGAAATGCAAGTGTGGAAGCTATTGAAGTGAACAAAAATCCAGCAGATATTGTTGATTTGGAATGGTAGGAACTTATGAATACGTTGAGAAAAACTATTAAAAAATCATTTACATCATCTAGGGCTAGGTTTCTTTCGATTTTCCTTTTGATGATGATAGGCTCTTTTGCCCTTGTTGGTCTAAAGGTTACTGGACCTAATATGAGGGCTACAAGTAGGGATTATTTCGACCAAACGAAACTTTTTGATGTAAGTGTCCTTGGATCTATGGGAATTGATAAGGATGATAGGCTAGAGATTGAAAAAGCTAAGGGTGAGGATAAGGTTGAATATGGGTATTTTAAGGATGTGAAAATCTCAAATACTGATACAGCCATAAGAGTTTTCTCTAGGCCAGAGACTATTTCCAAATATATACTTAAAGAGGGAGAAGATTTAAAAAAACCTACAGATATAATTCTTTCTACCAACATGAGAGATGCTTATAGGCTTGGAGATAAGCTTAAGTTAAGTGAAAAGGCTGGACTTGATGGTAAGGATGTTCTCAAAATTCACACCTATAAGGTGGTTGGTTTTGCTGATAGTGCTGAGTATATGTCTTATGTTAATATGGGTCCTTCAAGTGCGGGAGATGGAAACTTGTCGGGTTTTGCCTATTGCTTGGCAGATGATTTTTCTTCTGATTATTATATGCTAGCAAGGCTTAAATTTACAGATACTGAAAACCTAGACCCTTACTCTGACCTCTATAGGGAGAAAATCGAAGCCCACACTCAAGAATTGGATTCTTTGTTGGAAAAGCAGGGTAAGCACAGGCTAGGAGTTGTAAAAGGAAAGATGCAAGATGAGATTTCTAAGGCAGAAGCTAAGATTACTTATGCTAATGATGAAATTAACTCTAAGCAAAGAAGACTAGATGAAGCTAAAATCAAGATAGATAATGGCAAAAAAGATTTGGAAGAAGCTAATACTCGCCTAGAGGCTGCTAAAAATTCCTTAGATATTGGCAGAAAAACTCTGGATGAAAAATGGCTTGACCTTGCCACTGCCAAAGAAAGCCTATCCTATGGAAAGGATAAGTTACTAGGTTCAGAAAATCAATTAGATGAGGCTAAAGCCAAGATTGATGATGGGGCTACTAAGATACAAGCTGGAGCAGATATTCTAGCTAGCAAAAAAAGTGACTTGGAAAAAGGTCAAGCTAAGTTAGAGAATGGCAAAGAAGACTACGAGGCCAATAAAGCCTTGTTAGATAAGAAAAATAAGGAGCTTTCTAAGGCTGAGGAAGACCTTGCCAAGAAAAGTGCAAAGATTGAGCAACTTAAAGCTAAGGAAGAAGAACTTAGTCAAAGTATTTCAAATATTGAAGCTAGCAAGGAAGAACTTAGCAAGAAACTTAGCCAAAAAGGCTTGAGTGATGAAGAAAGGACTAAGCTTGACCAAAAATTCCAAGAACTTTCAACAAAACTTGATTATGCTAGGGTAAAATTAGATGAGCTAAAGAAGATAAAAGAAAGTCAGTTGGATGAAAATAGCCTAGCCCAATATGAAGAAGGCAAGAAAATTCTAAAAAGCAAGAGAGATGACCTAGATTCTGCTTATGAAAAATTGACTAGAACAAAAGCTGAACTCCAGGCCAAGGAAGAAGTCCTTGTGGTAGGGAAAAATGAACTTGAGAATTCTTTAGGACAGCTAAATGCCAAGCGAAAAGACCTAAATCAAGCAAAAGCTAGCTATGAAAATTCCCTAGCCCTCTACCAAAAAGCTAGGATAAACTACAATGAAAATTTAGCTAAGTATTACCAAGGTCTAAGTGCATGGAAAGAAGGTTTTGAGGAACTAACTCAAAATGATGCTAGTTATAGGAAAAACTTAGCGAATTACCACCAAGCCAAGAAGGAATTGAAAGAAAAAGAGGGCGATTACCAAGATGGTCTTAGCGAATTTGAAGAAAAATCTAAAGATGCCAAGGATAAAATTAAGATAGGAGAAGCTAGTATAAAAGATGCAAAGAAGCTTATGGCAAGTCTTGAAGAACCTACCTACATGGTCTCAAGCAGAAGAGAGGCCCTTGGTTCAGCAGGCTACACTATTTATCAAATAGTGGCTAATATTGTGGACAAGCTTTCAAATATTTTCCCAGTATTCTTATACTTTGTGGCTTCTCTTGTAACTCTTACAACAATGACGAGATTTGTAGATGAGCAAAGATTAAACAACGGAACCTTGGTTGCTTTGGGCTACGATGATAGGGATGTTATAAAGAAATTTACTCTTTATGGCCTTCTTGCAGGTCTTAGTGGAACTCTATTAGGAATTATCCTAGGCCACATCCTTCTACCAAGTATAGTTTACGGAGCTTATGGGAAAAACTTCAGTGTACCAAGAATGTACCTAAAATTTTATCCTAGGATAAGCCTGTTTGCGATAATTCTTTCCTTATTGAGTTCGGTATTACCAGCTTATCTAGTAGCAAAAAATCAACTTAAAGAAAGGCCAACAAGCCTCCTAATGCCAAAGGCTCCTGCTAAGGGCTCATCAATCCTTTTGGAAAGAATCACCCCTATATGGTCAAGACTCGGATTTATCCAAAAGGTAACTGCAAGAAACATCTTTAGATACAAAAAGAGAATGCTGATGACGATTTTTGGAGTAGCAGGCGGTATGACCCTACTTTTTGCAGGATTTTCTGTTCAAAAATCAATTGCAGGAATCGAAAAAAGTCAATTTGAAGAAATAATTAACTACAACCTAATAACATCCTACAAGAAGAACATGGATGAAGGTGAGAAAAAAGAAATTGCTGACCTACTAGCTTCAAAGGATATCCAAAGCCACTTACCAATTCATTATGAAAAAATGAAGAAAAAGGCCGGAAAATTTGGAGATAAACAAGAAATAAACCTTCTAGCTAGTGACAGGAAAGATGAAGTCAATAAGTTTGTGGACCTAAGGAATAGGAAAAGCAAGCAAAAAATTAAGTTAAATGACGAGGGAGCAGTAATTTCTGAAAGACTTGCCGATATACTTAATATTAAGGTAGGTGATGACGTAGTTCTCCTAGATGCAAACGAGGTTGAGAGAAAAGTCAAGGTATCAGCTATTACAGAAATGTATGCAGGGCATTTTGTCTTTATGTCAGATAAATATTACAAGGATGTATTTGCTAGGGACTATAAGCCCAATGCAGATGTGATTAGCCTAGTAGATTCTAGCCTAGAAAATACCAACAAAATAGGCTCTAAATTTATGGACAAGACTTGTGTTAAGGCTGTTGTCTCAAATACTTTGATAGAAAAGCAGACTCAAATTATAGTCCAAGCCCTAAACAAAATTATGATTTTAATCATAGTCGTAGCAACTCTTCTTTCCCTTGTAATCTTGTACAATTTGACCAATATAAATGTTCAAGAAAGAATAAGGGAGCTATCTACTGTAAAGGTATTGGGCTTTTATAACAAGGAAGTAACCATGTATATTTATAGGGAAACAATTTTTCTAACCATCCTAGGCCTTTTTCTAGGCTACGGACTGGGAGATATCTTGTTTAAATATATTTTGAAAGTTGTACCACCAGCAGAAGTTATGTTCAATCCATCCTTAACTTATACATCCTTCGTGATTCCTCTCCTAATAATCTTTATTATAACTACAGGATTGGGATTTCTAATATATCGAAAGCTAAGGGATGTCAACATGCTTGAAGCTCTAAAGTCTGTTGAGTAATATATTGAAAAAAATTTAAAATTGTTTTATAATAAGATTAGCTAGGGGTGCGAGTGTGCTGAGAGATGGATTTCCATTAACCCTTTAAACTTGTTAGGTTAAGACCTGCGTAAGAAAGCTAGTATAAGCAAGAGTTTAAAGACCCCTAGGAGGGGTCTATTTTTATACTCCTAACTAACTTTAAAAAATAAGATAGCTTGTTTAAATTAATAAACTTGTGAATTGGCACTAAAGGGGCATACCACCTCGGGTATGGTTGTCCTTTTTGTGCCTTTTTTTGAGGAGGTGATAGGGTGCTTACAATCAATGATAAGGAAGTTAGCTTTGTGGAAGGGGAAAATCTTAGGCAATTTCTTGTGAGAAATAACTTTGACCCAGATTTTCTTGCTTGCGAAGTTGACCAAGAACTTGTTAAGAAGTCAGACTTCGACAAGGTTCTTATGAAAGATGAGTCCAAAGTAGAAGTATTTTCCTTTGTGGGAGGAGGCTGATATGAGAGAGGAAGTCTTAGCTAGACAGGAAGATGAGGTCAATAAAATTTTGGAGAAGGCCTCTGTTTCAATCCTTGGATGTGGGGGTCTAGGTTCAACTATAGCCATGACCCTCGCAAGATGTGGCCTAGGAAAGATTTACCTTTATGATTTCGATAAAGTGGAGCTTTCAAACTTAAATAGGCAAAATTACGACCAAGCTGATTTGGGAAAGAGCAAGGTCTTACAGACTAAGAAAAAAATAAAGGAAACCATTCCCTATACAGAAGTCTATGGTGAGGAAATCTACATAACTAGAGAAAATTTAGATGAAATCTCTCAAAGGAGTGATATTTTCATAGAGGCATTCGACAAAAAAGAGATGAAAACAATGGTTTTTGATTATTTTTTGGGCAAAAAAGATAAGAAACTTATAATGGCATCGGGTCTTTCAGGTCTTGGAGATATCCATGATATAAAAATAAAAAACCTAGCTAATGTGTGCATGGTTGGCGATTTTAGATCGACACCAGAAGAGGGGTTGTACCTTCCTTATGTGGGAATTGTCGCAAACCTTGAGGCTCTTTGTGCTATAAAAATTATTAGAGGAGAAAAATATGGAAAATAAAGATTATTTGATACTTGGAGATAAGGAGTTTGAGTCAAGATTTATACTAGGCTCTGGCAAATATTCACCAGAATTGATAGATGCAGCTATAAAATCTGCGGGTTCACAGATGATTACTGTTGCCCTAAGGAGGGCAAACACCAAAGATGTTGCCAATATCCTAAACTACATACCCAAGGATGTTACCATAATTCCCAACACTTCTGGGGCAAGAAATGCTGAAGAAGCTATTAGAATCTCAAGGCTTGCTAGGGAGATGGGTTGTGGCAATTTTGTTAAAATTGAAATAATGAGAGATAGCAAGTACCTTTTGCCAGACAATAGCGAAACATTAAAGGCTACAGAAATTCTTGCCAAAGAAGGCTTTGTTGTTCTTCCTTATATGTACCCAGACCTAAACTATGCAAGAGATTTGCGAGATGCAGGAGCTTCTGCCATAATGCCACTAGCAAGCCCAATAGGTTCAAACAAGGGCCTTGCAACCAAGGACTTCATCAAAATAATAATTAATGAAATAGACCTTCCTGTAATTGTAGATGCTGGAATAGGAGTGCCAAGTCAAGCGGCAGAAGCTATGGAGATGGGAGCTTCCGCCATAATGGCAAATACAGGAATTGCAAGCGCAAGCGATATAAATATGATGGCCAAAGCCTTTAGGCTTGGGATAGAAGGAGGAAGATTAGCCTATCTTGCAAAGCCTGGTAGGGTTTTGGAAAGTGGAGCTGACCCATCTTCACCATTGAGGGATTTTTTCGATTAAGATGAATATTACAAGTGTAAATGATTATTTTCCAGGCATGGATATAATTGATTCAGACATAAAAGACAGAGTAAGAGAAGCTTTTGATAGGGTTAAAGCTAGGAGAGTAAGTGAGGACGACTTTAAGCTAAGCCTTAGAAATCCTGAACCAACAGAAGAGGACTTATACAATCTCCTTAGCGACTATGGACTAGGTTACATCGAGCATATGGCAGAAGTTGCCAAGGATAAGAGAAATAGGTATTTTGGGAAAAATGTATGTTTATTTTCTCCGATTTATATAGCCAACTACTGTGAAAATTCTTGTAGGTATTGTGGCTTTAGGGCAAAAAGCGACATCAAAAGAGCAAGACTTAGTCTTGATGAGATAGAGGAAGAAATGAAAGCTCTTGCAGAAACTGGTATTGAAGATGTGCTAATTCTTACAGGAGAAAGTGAGAGGTTTTCATCAATTTCTTATATAGCAGATGCTTGTAGGATTGCTGGAAAATATTTTAGGTCAATAGGTATAGAAGTTTATCCTACAAATATATCATCCTACGAGACTTTGAGAAAGGCTGGGGCGGACTTTGTAACAGTCTTTCAGGAATCCTACAATCCCGAGATTTTTGACTACTACCACCCTTATGGCCATAAAAGAAGCTTTCCTTATAGGTTTGACACTCAAGAAAGAGCCTTGAAGGCTGGCTTTAGGGGAGTAGGCTTTGGTACACTCTTTGGTCTAGGAGATCCAATCGAGGAAGCCTTCAAGCTTGCTATCCATGCTAGAGAAATTCAAAAGAAATATCCCCATGCAGAAATTGCTATATCTCTGCCAAGAATTAGACCAACCCATGGGGCAGATGATAGTTTAAACTTCAATATTGTAGGAGATAAGAAGTTTTTTCAAATAATGCTTGCCATAAGGATATTTCTTCCTTTCGCATCAATCACCCTATCAACAAGAGAAGCCAAGGACTTTAGGGATTTGGCAGTCCAATATGCAGCGACCAAAATCTCTGCCTCTGTCGATACATCTATTGGCCATAGGTCTAAGAAAAGCAAAGACGAGGGAGACGAACAGTTTGTAATTGATGATGCTAGGTCAAGCAGTGAAACTTGCCAAGATCTTAGAAAAATTGGAATGACACCAGTATTTACAGATTACCTTAATCTTTAGGAGGACCTATGGAAAATAAGAAAAAGATACTAATAATGGTTACCCTATCCATGTTTGTTGCTATAGGAGTTGTCATCTCTCCCATCCTTCGCTTTGAAGGCTTTGCACCGACAGCCCACTTTGTAAACATTGTATGTTCAGTTTTTTTGGGACCCTGGTATAGCCTTGCCAATGCCATAATTACAGCAGCCATTCGTATGAGCCTCTTAGGGATTCCACCACTTGCCATAACGGGACAAGTTTTTGGAGCATTCTTGTCTGGATTTTTGTATAGGAAAAGCAAGGGCTCAATTCTTTCTTGTGTAGTGGGAGAGATAATTGGTACGGGAATAATTGGAGCAATTGCCTCTTATCCTGTGATGGCACTTCTTTGGGGCAAGGGAGATATCACTTGGTATTTTTACCTACCAAGCTTTTTGATAGCAACTTTGATTGGAGGATCTGTTGCCTTCATCTTCCTTAAAACACTTCAAAAGTCCAAGGTCTTATATCCTATCCAGAAAAATCTAGGAGTGAATGTTTATGAGAAATCTAAGGCAAATTCTAGCAAGTAGGGAAAAATTAAAAGAAGAAGCTCCCCTAATTCACGCCATAACCAATCCCATAGCTATAAATATGGTTGCAAATGCCATCTTGGCTTTGGGAGCTAAGGCTATTTGTGCCTCCCATCCAGATGAAGTAGAAGAAATTGTAAGCTTGTCAAAGGCTCTTAGCCTAAATCTTGGCAATATTACAGATGAAAGGATGGTGGCTATAGATAAGGCTGCTCTAGCAGCTAGGGATAAAAAAATTCCTGTAATAATTGATCTAGTTGGAGTGGGGGCTTCGACTCTGAGATATGAGTTTGCTAAAAATCTATTAGAAACTTATAAGTTTGCCATCATTAAGGGAAACTCTTCTGAAATCAGAGCCCTAGCCCTAGGAAAATCCAAGGCCAAGGGCATTGATGTGGGAGATGAGGATAAGATAACTGATTATAACTTTAACCAAATAGCGAGACAGGCGAGAAAACTTTGCCAGAAATACCAGACCAAAGTTCTAATAACTGGAGCAAAAGACCTAATAATTAGCGAAGATTCTTATATAATAGTATCAAATGGAGTAGAAAACCTAAGCAAGATTACAGGAACAGGCTGTATGCTAACAGCGATAATTTCAAGCTTTATGGCAGTAACAAGTCCTGTAGAAGCAGGTCTTTTGGGGCTTTTGCTAATGGGAGTTAGTGGAGAGCTTGCAAATACGGATAGGCTGTACACATTTTTTGTAAACCTTATGGATGAAATAGCCACAATAAAAGATGAAGATATCCTAGAAAGAGCGAGGGTGAAGGAGGTTAAATTTTGAAAAAACTTTATCTAGTTACAAATTCAGACAAATATACGGAGGAGGAATTTCTCCTAAGAATAGAGGAGGCTCTAAGGGGTGGAGTAGATATTCTCCAGCTAAGAGAGAAGGAAAAAAGTGACCTAGAGATTTTGAAACTAGGAAAAAAAGTTAAGATCTTGTGTGATACCTATGGAGTCCCAATGCTTATAGATGATAAAGTCCACCTAGCTTGGGCCTTGGGAGTAGGAGTCCACTTAGGAAGAGACGATATGCCAATAGAGCTTGCAAGAAAGCTCTTGGGAGATGAGGTAATAATAGGAGCAACTGCCAAATCTGTAGAAGCAGCCCTAGCTTGTCAAAAAAATTCTGCTGATTATTTGGGAGTTGGAGCAATATTTGAAACGAAAACCCACGTCAAAACCAAAATAACAAGCGTAGAAACCCTCATAAAAATAAAGGAGAGCGTAGATATTGATGTTTACGCCATAGGAGGACTAAATGTCGATAATGTAGATATCCTAAAAGGCTCAAAAGTCGATGGGATTTGTGTTGTTAGGGCTATAATGGACAGTCCGAATGTTTTGGAGGATGCTAGACGATTAAAAGAGAAAATCAATAGAATTTTGTAAGGAATAGAAATACTTCTCTAATCTTTTGGAATTTGATAAGCTAAAGTAAGGGAAGTATTTTTGAAAATGATTAGTGTCTAAAAAGTCATTTTATAAATAGGAAAACTTTATTATTAACTTATATGCAAAATCACTTGCGGATAGAAAAAATGTTTGTTTATGTAAGAAATCGTTGACAAAATTTCTCTTTTAGTATATATTTGATGTATAGAGGCGAGTTTCATATAAGAATCTTGCTAAAGACGATTTCAAATAAAAATCAAGGAAATAAGGAAATCGTTTATTATAATATTCAAGGGAGGATGTTATGAATATTAAAAAGTTTACAGGACTAGCACTAGCGATGGCACTTTCTCTAGGCCTTACAGCTTGCGGAAACAACAAGCCAGCTGATGAAGGTAAAGACGAAAAAAAGACAGAAGATGCCGCTAAGGTTGATGAAGGTAAGGAAGAAGGCAAAGAAGAAAAGAAATCTGATGGAAAAGCTAAAAAAATTGCTGTTCTTCTCTACAATGGATCTGATACATATATCGCATCTGTTCGTCAACAACTAGAAAAATTGGACAAGGAAGATGATTCTATCGAATTGGTATTCCAAGATGGTCAAAATAACCAAGGAACTCAAACTGACCAACTTAACAACATCATCGCCCAAGGAGTAGACGGAATCTTCATGAACATAGTAGATATTTCTGCTGCACCAACAGCAATATCAACTATTAAGGCAAGCGGTATTCCAACAACTTTCTTCAACAGGGATATGACCGAAGCTATGAAAGAAGATGACCTAAAAGACTTCCTATTCATAGGAACAGATGCTCCTGAAGCTGGAAAGATGCAAGGTCAAATCCTCACAGACCTTTGGAAGAAAGGCAACATGGACAGAAACAAAAACGGAGTTTTGGACTATGTAATGCTAAATGGTGGACTAGATAACCCTGAAGCTCAAGCAAGAACAGAATATTCAGTTAAAACACTAGAAGAAAATGGCATTAAGGTTAAAGAAGTTGCCTTCCAAGATGCTAAATGGGATACAGACAAGGCAAAAACAGCTATGGATACTTGGCTACAAACTAACCAAGACGATATTGATGCAGTTATAGCTAACAACGACGGAATGGCAATCGGAGCTATATCAGCTCTCCAAGCTGTAGGAATGAATACAGGTTCATCAAAAGATAACATGGTTGTTGTTGGTGTTGACGCAACAGACCTTGCAGTAGCAGAAATTGACAAGGGAACAATGTCTGGAACAGTTAAACAAGATGCTGAAGGAATGGCTAAAGCCCTAGTTGATACAATGAAAAATAGACTAGAAAATAACGACTTCATTAAAGGAACTCAATACAAACTTGGTAAAGACAACAAATCAATAAGAATTGATTACCAAATTTACACAGGTAAATAATAGCGATGATACAGTCTATATAAGTTTCTTATATAGACTGTAATACTATAAAGAGGAAGATATGAGTAATTTATTAGAGATGAGAGGGATCACAAAGACCTTCCCAGGTGTAAAGGCCCTAGATAAGGTTGACTTCACCCTGAAAAAAGGAACTGTCCATGCTCTTATGGGAGAAAATGGTGCAGGTAAGTCTACCCTTATGAAATGTCTTTTCGGTATTTATACTCCTGACAGTGGTGATATTTACATAGATGGTCAAAAAGTTTCCTACAAGGGAGCGAAGGATGCCTTGGATAGTGGGGTGGCGATGGTTCACCAAGAGCTAAACCAAGTATCTATGCGATCAGTTGCTGAAAATATTATGCTCGGGAGATTTCCAGTTAAGCATGGACTTATTGATAGCAAGACTATGTATAGGAAAACCCAAGAAATATTTGATAAGCTTGGTCTTGATTTCGATCCTAAAAAAATTATCGGAAAATATTCAGTAGCAGAAAGACAACTTATAGAAATAGCTAAGGCTGTATCCTACAATGCCAAAATCTTAGTTTTAGATGAGCCAACCAGCTCCCTTACCGAAAACGAGGTAGACAAATTATTTGAGATTATTAATAAACTAAGAGATGAGGGAGTAGGAATAATCTATATTTCTCACAAGATGGAAGAGATTCTTTCTATTTCAGACTATGTTACTGTCATGAGAGATGGACAATTTATTGCAGAAAAAAGGGCAGAAGAGCTTACCAAGGATGAAATTATCAAACTTATGGTAGGTAGAAAGCTAGATTCAACGAGCTTTAATGCAGATAAGTATGTGAGAGATGAAATCCTCCTTGAGGTTAAAAATCTTACAGGTAAATACAAGCCATCTGTCGATAATGTAAGCTTTACCCTAAGAAAGGGCGAAGTTTTGGGCCTAGCTGGTCTTGTTGGTTCAAGGAGAACTGAACTTGTCGAAACTATATTTGGGATTAGACAAAAATTGAGTGGAGAGATTATCCTAAATGGCCTAGAAATAGATAATAAAAACCCTGAAACAGCGATTAAGAATGACTTTGCTCTTGTTACAGAAGAAAGAAGAGCAACAGGTATATATCCCTTTGCAGATATTAGATTTAATGCAACTATAGCCAACATCAAGGCTTATTCTAAGAATGGAGTGGTCAATGACAAGGCCTTAATTGAAAATACAAATAGAGTTATTGAATCAATGAAGGTTAAAACTCCTAGTCAACGCACCAAGATAATGAACCTATCTGGAGGTAACCAACAAAAGGTAATTATCGGTCGTTGGTTGTTGACAGATCCAGATGTTCTTCTCCTAGACGAACCTACTAGAGGAATAGATGTAGGTGCGAAGTATGAAATCTACAAGCTTATAGAAGAATTGGCGAGTGCAGGCAAGTCCGTAATCTTCATATCATCTGAAATGGCAGAACTACAAATGATATGTAACAGGATTATGGTAATGAGCAACGGCAAACTTGCAGGTATTGAAGAAAATGATGAAAATCTAACACAAGAAAAAATAATGGCCCTTCAGGCTAAGTATGTATAGGTGAATTATGGAAAACACAAGTAAAAAGCAATTCAATTTTAAAGAATTCATATTAAATAACGCTCTGGTTATCATAATTGCAGCCCTAATTGTGGGAATAATTATTGTTGACCCGACTTTTATAACAAATCCAAGAAATATAATTAATATTTTATCTCAAACAGCAACTAGGCTTTTCATAGCCTTGGGAACTGGAGGCTTATTAATCCTTGCGGGTACTGACCTTTCAGCAGGTAGGATAGTTGGTTTTACAGCAGCTATAGCTGGTGCCCTCCTCCAATCTCCAGATTTTGCTCAAAAATTCTTCCCTAATATCCAAAGACCTTCTCTTTTGGCAGGACTCTTTGCAGCTATAGCCATAGGAGCTGTATGTGGTGCCTTCAACGGATTCGGTGTGGCTTACTTAAAGCTTCACGCCTTCATTACCTCCCTGGGTGTGCAACTTGCAATCTTTGGTATCCTCCAGCTCTTTATAGCTGCAAACCCTTATGGTCCTCAACCAATTGGTGGTTTCGATGAAAAATATGCCAATGTAGTTAGGGGTGGCTTTACAATTCCAGGAACAGAATTACAATTTCCATATCTTATAATTTATGCTGCCATAGCTTCAGTTGTGATGTGGTTTATTTGGAACAAAACAGTCTTGGGTAAGAATATGTTCGCCGTTGGAGGTAACCCAGAAGCTGCCGAAGTATCAGGAATCAATGTTACTAGGACAATTATGATTGTCTTTATAATATCTGGTATTATGTATGGTTTGTCAGGTTTCCTCGAAGGCCCAAGACTAGGTTCTGTTACAACAACAACTGGAGAAGCTTATGACCTAGATGCTATCGAAGCTTGTCTTATAGGAGGAGTTTCATTTTCAGGTGGTATAGGAACAATCCCTGGTATAGTTTTGGGTTCAATAATCCTTCAAGTAATTAACTATGGACTTCTCTATATAGGTCTTAATTCTTATGTCCAAATAATTATTAAGGGAATTTTGATAATCTTAACAGTAGCCCTAGATACAAGAAAGAGAATAAACAAGAAATAATAGCTATAAGATTTTAGGATTGTGATAGGAGAAATAAATGAGAAGAAATATTTATCTTGGGGTTGATGGAGGTGGAACCAAAACAGCCTTCTTGCTTGAAGTAGAAGGAGAAAGGTTTGAGTCTAAGCAAATCACCATCCACCCCAAACAAGTAAGCAAACAACAATTTTATGAGATAATGAAATTGGGAGTTGAAGATGTTTGCCAAAGTGCTGGGATAAGTCCAGAAGAGATAGCCTATACCTTTGTTGCAGCTCCAGGATATGGCCAATATCCTGATACTGAAGCCTATATAGACGAAGGAATCAAAGATGCAATCGGATCTACTAGGTTTACAGTTGCTAATGACTGTGTGAATGGCTGGGCTGGCTCTCTAAACGCTCAACCAGGCATCAACCTTGTCCTAGGGACAGGTCAAATTGGTTATGGAGTTGACGAAGATGGAAATTCCATGAGGTCTGGTGGCTGGGGTCCTCTTCTAGGAGATGAGGCAAGTGGCTACTATATAGGTCTAAAAATTCTAAACCATTTCACAAAAATGAGTGATGGAAGAAAAGAAAAAACCATCCTCTATGGCCTCATCAAAAATAGACTTGGCATAGAAGATGATATGGAAATAATCGATCTAGCTGAGAAAATGAAGAGAGATGAGATTGCAGATCTTTCCAAAATTTTTGCTGATGGTCTCGATCAGGATGATCCATATTGCAAAATCCTCCTAGATAAGCTTGCCGAAGAAGCATCAAGTGTTATTGATTCGATAATTAGAGGATTAAACTTCAAAGACCCAATAAAAGTGTCCTACTCTGGAGGAGTATTCAACCTAGGAGCTAGGCTAATCAAAAAAATAGAAGAAAAATCTACTTACCCTATCAAAATTCAAAAACCTTACACTAATCCATCAGAAGGAGCTTTAATTCTCGCAAAAATTAAAGAAAATAAGTAAGCAAAAAGACCTCCCGTCCTCATAAAGCGACTGGGAGGTCTATATTTTATACTTTTTATAGAAATTCAACGTCCTTTTCATTTATGACCTTGGAAGGAACTCCAACCCTAGCACAAGCTCTTACTTCTTCGTAGCCATTGAGTCTGTCCCTAAAATACAAAAATCTTTTTAGATTTGCCATGGATTCTGTGATGTTATAAAAGGAAATCCCATCATATTTTTCGGGATTATTTTTCCTATCAGCTATAAGCAAGGCACAATCTGGACACTTATCGCTTACAAAAATTTCTATCTTATCAGTCATTTGACCCTCCTATATCTTACATATTCAAAAGATACCCCATCTTCAGTAAAAGTATCAGATTTATCATAAATTTCCCAATCCTCATCAGAGTCAAAATTGTGAAGGAAGGTATCTGCTTCTTTTTTGCCATTGATTTTTGTGATGATAGCCTCATCGCAAAAGGGCAGAAAAATTTCGACAATTTTTTCTCCGCCTATTACAAAGGATTCTTTGGAACTTATCTTAACATAAGAAACAACATCAGCTGGATTTGAAAAAACGACTCCATCGCTAATTTTATACTTAGGATTTTTCGATAGAACAATATTTTCCCTAGCAAGAAGCCCTCCTCCCATAGACTCGTAAGTTTTCCTACCCATAATACAAATATTATTAAGTGTAGTAGCTTTGAAATGTTTAAGGTCTGAGGCGATATGGTAGAGCATCTTGCCGTCCTTGCCAATGCCCCAATTTTTATCAACTGCTAAAATGATTTTCATAGAGCTACCTACAAGATAAACTTCTCCAAGTAATAGGCTATACCATCTTCGTCGTTGGATAGGGTGATATAGTCGGCTATTTGTTTGATACCTTCCACAGCATTGCCCATAGCAACTCCAACGCCTGCGATTTTTATCATAGTTTCATCGTTCATTTCATCGCCAAAGGCAATGATATCTTTTTGGTCTATGCCAAAAATATCTGCAATCTCTAGGAGACTTTTGCCCTTGGATGGACCTTTTGGCATTACTTCATAATAGAATCTTGCAGATTTGACTTGCTCGGTTACATCTCCGAATTTTTCTTTAAGCTTTTGGCTAGGCTCTTCAATCCTATCTGGATCTTGGGCAAAGAGGATTTTGTTAGGGGCGAAGTCGATTATATCTTCAAGGTTTTCTACGATTTTATAGTCCATCTTGAGCATGGTTGCCTCACCCTTGGGATATTTGTTTTCGTATCTGGTGTATATGGTATTTTCGTAAGGAAGGATTATTTCAAGATCCAAATTCTTGGAAAACTTTACAATCTCCCTTGCAAGGTCTACATCCATAGGGTGGCTTGTTAGGGTCTTGTGGGTTTTGCAATCGGTGATTGCTCCACCGTTGTAGGTTGACAAGAGCCCTCCATATTTTTCAAATTCCAAAATTTCTGCAAGTTCCCTGGCTCCAGGGGTTGGTCTACCTGTTACTATGACTACCTTGTGACCTTGTTTCATCGCCCTAATCAAGGTGTCCTTGGTTTTGGGGCTTATTTGTTTTTTGCTAGTGATGAGGGTTCCATCTATATCTAATCCGATTAATTTCATTATTTTTCCTTTAATATATTTTCTCTTACAAAGTGGGCTATGCCATCTTCGTCGTTACTTAGGGTTACTCGGTCAGCAATTTCCTTGAGGGATTTTGTAGCGTTGCCCATAGCAACTCCCACACCTGCCTTCTCAATCATTTCTAGGTCGTTTATTTCATCGCCAAAGGCGTAGGTGTCCTTTTGGTCTATGCCAAAATATTCTGCAATTTCTCCAATAGCCCTGCCCTTGTTGATTCCCTTAGGCATACAATCAAGAAATTGGGGCATGGCGTGGATGGGATTTGCAACTTGCCCGAATTTTTGGGCGAAAATTTCTTTATTCTTTTCTATGGTTTGTGGAAGAGCAGTAAAGAGAACCTTATTTACTGGAAAATTTAGAGACCTTGTAAGATTTTCACAAATCCTATACTCCATCCTATTTTTCTTGGCGAGAAAGTCTAGGCTATAAGCGTTCTTTTTTTCTGCAAGAATTTCTCCCTTATGGTAGATGAGAACATCAAAGCCCAAACTTTTTCCGAAAGCCATCATTTCTTTGGCAATGTCTTGGTCTATTTGATGGTTTATTATCGACCTATTTTCCTTGGGAGCAAAGACATTTGCTCCATTTGATGAGGCGATAAGTCCGCCATATTTTTCAAATTCAAGCTCATCTCCTAGATACTTACTGGCATAAAAGTCCCTTCCTGTTATAATTACGACCTTATGACAAGCCTTGCTCGCCTCTATCAAAGTAGCCCTTGTGAAGTCGCTTATTTCATTGGTGCTCGTTAGAAGTGTTCCATCCAGGTCTACTGCTATTAGTTTCACTTATTCCTCCATTTTCTAATAAAAAAGGCTGCCTAGAGCAAAAATCCCCTAAGCAGTCCTCAAAAATTTATTCTAGCTAAGTTTGAGTAGGTCAGCCCCATGGCTTACTTGACCGATGTTGAGCTTATCTATTGTCTTACCTTCTGCGTTTGTTACTATAACTGGTGATTGGATTTCCTTGCCAGCTGCTTTAATTTGTTCGATATCAAATTCGATTAGTAGGTCCCCACATTTAACTTCATCATCACTTGCGACTCTTATGGTAAATGGCTTACCTTCAAGTTCTACTGTATCAAGACCAACGTGGATTAAGAGGTCAGTGCCCTTGGTTGATGTAATTCCAACAGCGTGACCTGTTTCAGCAAGCATGGAAACTTTACCATCTACTGGAGCAAATACCTTTCCTTCGCTAGGAATGATGATTACACCCTTGCCTACAATTTCTTGAGCGAAAACTGGGTCTACACATTCCTTGATGTCCTTTGCTTCTCCAGTAATTGGAGCAAGAATTATTTCTTCTTTGTCTATAGCATCTTCAACCACATCTTCGATTTTCTCAGCTTCTTTCTTAATTTCTTCTTTGAGTTCTTCTCTTTTTTCTTCTGCAGAGAATACACTTTTAAGCTTATCTAAAAATGACATACTAGCCTCCTTTTTTTTCAGATATCATTACTTATATTTAATATACTAACTTTTGAAAAAAAATCACACCTTGTAACAAATGTTACAGATAAATAAAATATTTTATCCTATACTTAATACAGTTAAGAAATTAAAGCAAGCAAAGGAGAGATATATGTTTTGTTACCAATGCCAAGAAACAGCAAACAACCAAGGATGTAAAGTAGTAGGAGTATGTGGCAAAAAAGAAGATACTGCCAATATGCAAGACCTATTAGTTTTTGTAACAAAGGGACTCGCTGAAGTTATTAATAATAGTGAAAATGTAGACCCTAAATATTATGATAGGGTATCAAACAACCTTTTCGTAACTATTACAAATGCAAACTTCGATACAGATGTAATCCTTGCTATTGTAAAAGAAACTATAGCTATGAAAGATGAGCTATTAGAAAATATTGATGATAAAGAAAGCCTATCCAAATTTGCCAAATATAGTTCAGATGACGATGAAGAACTAAAGAGAAAAGCTATCGAAGTTGGAGTTTTAAATATAATAAATGAAGATGAAAGATCTCTAACAGAGCTAGTTATCTACGGCCTAAAGGGAATGGCAGCCTACAACCACCATGCAAATGTCCTAGGATATAGAGATAATGAAGTTGATACTTTTATTTGTAAGGCCCTAGAAGAAACTACAAAAGGTTACACAGATATAAACAAGCTAATAGACCTTGTTATGGAAACTGGTAGTCACGGAGTAAAGGCTATGGCCCTTCTTGATAAGGCAAATACAACTAGCTACGGAGACCCAGAAATCACAGAAGTAGATTATTCTGCAGGAGATAAACCAGGAATCCTAATCTCAGGCCACGACCTTCACGATATGAAGGACCTATTAGAGCAAAGTAAGGACAGCGGGGTAGAAATCTACACCCACTCAGAAATGCTTCCAGCCAACTACTATCCAGAATTTAAGAAATACGACCACTTCCACGGCAACTACGGCAATAGTTGGTGGAGCCAAAACGAAGAGTTTGAAAAATTCAACGGTCCAATCCTTATGACAACCAATTGTATAGTTCCAATGAAGAAGACCAATACCTATAAGGATAGGATGTTTACCACAGGCAATGCAGGCTATCCTGGAGTAAGTCATATAGAAGCAGATGAAAATGGAAACAAAGACTTTACAGAAATAATTGAAATGGCCAAAAAATGTGAGGCTCCAACAAACTTAGAAGATACCAAGGTTGTAGGAGGCTTTGCTCACAACCAAGTCCTAGCCCTATCTGATAAGGTTATTTCAGAAATCAAGGAAGGAAATATTAAGAAATTTGTCGTAATGGCAGGTTGTGACGGAAGAAGTAAGGAAAGGTCTTATTACACAGACTTTGCCAAGGCACTTCCAAAAGATTATGTAATCTTAACTGCAGGTTGTGCAAAATATAGGTATAACAAACTAGGTCTAGGAGATATAAATGGTATTCCAAGAGTATTGGATGCAGGTCAATGTAATGACTCATTCTCTCTTGTTCAAATAGCTCTTGCCCTAAAAGATGCCTTTGGACTAGATGATATCAATGATCTACCAATAGAATATAACATAGCTTGGTATGAACAAAAGGCTGTTATAGTTCTTCTAGCTCTTTTAAGCCTAGGAGTAAAAAACATCCACCTAGGACCAACCCTTCCTGCCTTCCTATCACCAACAGTAGTAGACTTTTTAGTAGAAAACTTTAATATTGCAGGAAATACCAGCGTAGAAGAAGATATGAAAATATTTACTAAATAAGAAATAGACAAGCATAAAATGCACATCAATTCTTTATTAGCTAAACACGTTAAATCCTTGAAACTACTTGTTTCTATATAAAAGTTTTAGTATAATTAGAAACGAATTTAGAAATAAAGGAGATAGTATGAAACTAAAGAAAATATTTGCATCTGCTATGACACTTGCACTAGCATTTGGATTAATGGCTTGTTCAAAAGCTGAGGAAAACAAAGATGGAGCCAAGGATACTGTAAAGGTAGAAGAAAAAACAGAGGCTAAGGCTGATGATAAAGATAAAGATGATAAGGCTACAGAAAACAAAAGTCCAATTTATGCTGTAAAATACAACTACCTACCAGAAAAATTCGATGAAAACTTTAGAGATGAGAAAAAAGACCTTCTAACAATCGAATTTGGAGAAAAGACAAACCCAGCTAAGAAAATCACCGTCCAACTTTCAGACAACCAAGAAAGATTTAAGGGACTTTTCAAAATGCCAGAAAATGCTGAAAATGTAAAAGTAGGCGATAAAGATGGCAAGTTCTGGGATGATGGTTCTTTCAAATACCTAGTTGTAGACAGAGATGGCTATTCAATCTTTGCAAGATCAACCCTAGATAAGGATGAAACTATCAAGGTTGTAGCCGAAGCTAAATAATACAAGAAATCAAGACTTGCCTAGGGCAGGTCTTTTTTACTAGAAATTTAAGATAAGTACGCCAAATCTTTTCCAAGCCTTGCTAGGATAGACAAGAGAAAAAGGAGGGATTATGAATCTAAGAGAGATACCAATTTTTAAAAATTTAAGTGATGAAGAAATAAGAGAAATCGAAAAATCGACAAATATAGAAGAAAAAATCTTCCCCAAAGCTAGCCACATTTTTAAAGAAGGAGACATCAAGGACGACTTCTACTATCTAATACAAGGTAGCGTCAAGGTCTACAAGGTTGACCCTGAGGGCAAGAGATACATCATAGCAAGCTTTACCAAACCTGCAATTTTTGGAGAAGTTTATGCCTACCTCAAAGAACCCTTCGACTTCTGGGCTGAAGCTGATAAGGAGAGCAAAATTCTTGTAATCTCAGACTTTAGGGGACTAATGGCAAAGATCCAATCAAGAACCCTACTATTAAACTTCACCGACCTTTTAGCAAGAAAAAGCCTAACCCTATCCAAGAAAAACCAAATAAATTCCAAAACTAGCCTTAAACAAAAAATAGCTGCCTACCTTATTGAAAATGAAAAGGAGGGCAAAGTCCACCTAGAAACTTCTAGGGAAGAATGGGCAGACTACCTAGCCACAACCCGTCCGTCTCTATCAAGAAGCCTTTCTCTTATGGCAAAAGATGGATTAATAAGTGTAGAGGATAGGCAGATAGAGATTAAAAACAAAAATGCTTTGGCAAACCTTATTTAATATTTGCTAAGATTGCTACTTAGCTTGCTAAAAATGATTTTAATGTACACTATGTCATAAAGATTTAGTTTAACGCAATAGAAACAATATAGTTAAATTTATAGCTGTAACATTTAAGAAAGTTAGAATACGAACTTGATTACACCAAGAAACAAGTTGGTGAGCCTGAATGAGTTGAAGATGGTAACGATAGAATAGTAACAATTACAACAACTCAAGATCCAAATACTGGTGAAATTACAATTAATAAGACAGCTACAACAGAAGCAAAACCAAAGAAAATCAAAAGTCCGGCAGGTACAGAAGATACTCACGAATACACTGAGAAAAAACCATTCACTTACGATGTACAATTTGCTCCAGATTTCTATAAAAACTATCCAGATGCAAAAGATAATTATAAGATAGTTATAGATGGCAAAGTTGGAGAAAAGGCAACTAAGTGGACTATTAAAAACTCTGAAATTTTTGGCAAAGGATAAGTAGTTAAGGATACTGATCCAACAAATGCTGTAATCAAAGTTGGTCAAAAATACTACACAGGCACAATCAAACACAGAAAACCATGAAGTAGCTTATGAAGTTGAGTATAAATATTCTGATGAATTTGAAGCTAGTCAAACAAAAGTTGAACAAAAAGGCGAAAGAGGTTCATATGATGTAGAATATTAACAAAAAATTAAAAATGGCGAAAAAGATAGTGAATTAACATCTACAAAGAAAAATGAAAAACAAGCTAAGAAAGAAATTGTAGTAATCGGTACAAAACCTCTTACAAAAATTGTAGAAAAACCATTCAACACAGAATATGTATACGACGAAAATCTTGAATCTGGAAAGACTGAAGAAGTAACACCGGGTAAAAATGGCAAGGTAGTTAATACTGAAGAAACAGTTGTAAAAGCTGCTAAGCAAAAAATCATAATCGGAACAAAAGACTTTGAAGGTAACTTCACTTACAAAGATTATTACGAACTAGGATATGATACAGAAATAATCTATGATGAAAATCTAGAATTCGGTAAGACTGTAGTAGACCAAGAAGGTGAAAAAGGTCAAACAGAAAAGACAGTAAGCCAAAAAGTTGTCAATGGCACACTAGGCGAGAAAGAAATTTCTGAACCAAAACTTATAAAAGAAGCTAAGAATAAGAAGATAAGAATTGGTATTAAGCCAATCACTAAAGAAGTGGAACTTAAGAATGAGGTTGTAGTTAAGGTTAACCCTGACCTTAAAGAAGGCGAAACAAAAGTATTTGACCTAGGTAAGCCAGGTAAACTAACAATTACAACAAGCTTTGATAAGGAAAGTAATAGGGTCGTTATTACAGAAAAAACAGAAAAACCAATCGATAAAGTGATTGAAGTAGGCAATCAATCTGATGGAACCCACAAGTATAAGGAAAAAACTCCATTTGATACAGAAATTATCTATGATGATACATTGGAACTTGGGAAATCTGAAGTTGTTAGGGAAGGTAAGACAGGCTTAACAGAAACTCTTGTAACTATAAAAGATTCTATGCTTACAGAATCAACAGCTTCTGCAATTGAAAAACCAATGAACAAGATAATTAAGATTGGTACAAAGACACCAACACCTGCTGAAAGCGCAGTTGAAAAGAATGTTAAAACAGATGTTGAATATGTATTTGATGCCACCAAAGAAAAGGGCTATGTTAAAGAAATAGAATCTACTGATGGAAGAGTTAAAACTGTTGTAGAAAGCAAGGCTGTAGATGGTAAGGCAGTGAATGTTGAAAAAACAGTTGTAAGGCCAGGAAAAAAGAAGATTCTTGTTGGTACAAAAGACTTTACAGGCAAGTATGACTATAACAAGACTTGTCCAATTTCTCCAAAAGTAATAGTAAGAGAAAATCCTGAGATGGAAGCTGGAACATCAAAGGTTGTTCAAGGAGGAAAAGACGGTTCACAAAAAACCCACGTATCTTTGGCCATCAAGAATGGTAAGGCAGTGGAAGGCTCCATCAAGGAAACTCTAGGAGAAAAGAAAGATCCTTTAGACCATATAATTGAGCTAGGAACAAAGAAAACTCCAAATACCTGCCCAATCCCAGAAAAACCATCTGAGCCAAATATAAAAGAAGCTCCGAAAGAGGAAAATCAAAACCACGAGGATCCAAAACAAGACAAACCAAGTCAAGATAATAAAAAAAGTGAAGATACAAGCAAATCAGAAGATAAACACGAACTTAAAGAAAAACATTTTACTGGTGAAGTTAAGGTCCGTGTTCCAAAAGAAAGTCCAAAAAGACTAGCCATGGGAACAAATGAACAAAGAAAAGATATGACTAATCCAAAAACAGGTATAGCAGGCTTAGGAAATGTCCTAGTAGGTCTAGGAGTAGCTGTTGGAGGAATTTTCACAAGTAAAAAAGAAGATAAGTAATATTAATATTAATCATAAAGACTCTTAGGAGTCTTTTTTGATTTTAGAAAAAACACCTTCTTGCTCTAATATTATAAGAAGAAAATCTTGGGTAGATTATCTTTAAATCTATCGGAGTTTTATAAGAAAGCGGCCAGGGTTCGTTAGGGTAATTATATTTAATTTTATATTTATTTTAGATTTTTAGTTTTTTTGACAAAACTTTATACGAATTTAATATCCGTCCCTTTATAATTAGAAAATAAAAGCATATGAAACATAGCTAATACAATATAAAGGAGAGCTACATTATATGAAAAAGCAAAATATGGCAAAAGTAACTTTGATAATGGCACTTTCTACAAGCGTGTTTTTCTCGCAAACAGATGTGGTTAGGGCATCTGATGGCGTAAAACCTCTTGCTAGCAAGGAAGAGGTAAAGGCAAGTAAAGATAGAATCGAAGAAGAAATCAAGGCCAAAGAAAATGAACTTTCTGACCTAAAAAATAAAGAGCAAGGCCTAAAGAAAGAAGAAAAGGACAGGCAAGCTTCCCTAGATTCTCAAAAAAAAGATTTAAACAAAGCTAGCGAAGAAGCAGAGAAGAATATCAAGGAAATAGAGGCTAATAAGCCAGAAAATGATAAAAAGCTTGCAAGTATTAGCCAAGATATAGATAAGAAAACCACAGAAAAAGAAAGTCTAATTAAGCAAATAGCAGATAAGGAAAGAGAAATAGCCAAGGCAAAAGAGGGAAACAACTCTGATGCTAACAAAAAGTTAGAAGAAGAAATAGCTAGTGATAAGAAAACTATTGAGCAAAAAAAAGAAGAGCTCAAGAACAAAGAAATAGAGAAAGAAAAAGAAGCTGAGGAATTAAAAAAACTAGAAGATAAACTAGTGATGGAGAACAGCTACCTAGAAAGTAGAAAAGAAGGGATACCAAGGGATAAAAAAAACCTAGCTAACAAGAAAAAAGAATTAGAAGATGTAGAAAAATCTCTAGCAAAAAAAGAGGAACTTGAAAAGGAAAAAACTAAGCAAGAACAGAACCTTGTAGGAGCTGAAAAGCAATTTGATGTTGTAAACAAGCCTTATACAGAAGCCAAGAACAAAGTCGATCAATATAATAAAGAAATCGAAGAAATAAAGAAAAGAAATCCTGACTACGACCCAAACAAACTTGTAGAAAGAGATAAAAAGCAAGACGATGCAGAAGCTCTCAACAAAAAAATGTTAGAGCTTGATAAAAAAGTTAAAGATATTGATGCTCAAATATCTGAAACTACAAATTTACAGAAAGGTGTAAATGGTAAGATAAGTTCGGAAGAGGAGAAAAAAGAAAATAAAAATAATGAATTAGAAGAGGCTAAAAGAGAAAAACAACGACTTGAAGATGCTAGAGATAGAGCTAAAGAAGCTCTTGAAAATAGTCAAAAAGCAAAAAATGAAAAAAATGCCTCTATACCAGTTTCTAAACAGCCTACTCCTGAAGAAATATTAAAAAGAATTGAAGCTGAGATAGAAGAAAATAATAAAAAAATACTTACTCTAGAGAAAGAAATATCTGACATTGATAATAACATAAAAAAGTACGGAAAAGAGTTTGAAGATTACGGAACAAAGGTAGAACAATTAGTAAAAGATAAACAAATTGCTACTAAGGAATTACGAGAGAAAGAAGCTCAAGTTAATAAGTTAGAGATGGAAATTGAGCAATTGATACAAGAGATAGATAAATCAATTAGTCAGGAAGATAGAGATAAGCTTACTCAATTGCAAAAAGACCTCGGTAAAGAACAAATGAAGTTAGATAATGGTAAAGAGGTTTTTGAGCAGTTAAGAAAAGCTGTGAATATGATTAAAGAAAATATATCTAACCTATACACACAAATAAAAGGGATAAATGAAAAGGATTTAAAGGAAAAGAAAGACAAGCTAGAAAAAGAAATAAGACTACTAGAACAAGGGATTCCTAATTCTGAGAAAGATATATTAACCTTAGAGCAACAAAATAAGGAATTGGCAGAAAAAGTTAAGGCGCAAGCAGATAAACTCGGTCAAATCAATGGACAAATTAACAAGATTAACGAAGAAATTGCTGCCTTAAAGGCAAAGATACAAGCCAATGAACAAAAATTAAAGGCGGCCAACCCAAATGACAGAGTTCAACAACTAATGGAAGAAAAGGCCAGCCTAGAAACACAACTAGCTGATCTAACAAAGACTATAGAAGGCTTGAAAGAAGAGAAGGTCAAAGTTCAAAAGGAAACTGACAATTATCAAGAAAAACTTGACCTAGCTAAGAAAAAACTAGAAGAAGCTAAGTTAAATGACGCTAAAAGGAAAGCTGCCTATCAAGAGCTTTCAGATAAACAAGAAAAGCTAAAGGACGACCTAGAAAAATTAGCTAAGAGAATAGAGGATAAAGAAAAAGAAATAGAAGCACTAAAACAATCTCTAAAAGCCTTAGATAAGCAAGCTGACAATACAACCCCAAAACCAGAAAACAAGAAACCAGACGATTCAGGCAAAACACCAGATAAAAAGCCAGACCAAAGTCAAGAACAAAAACCAGAAGATAAAGGAAAGGATAAGCAAACTCCACAAACAAAACCAGAAAACAAGAAACCAAATGACTCAGGAAAAGCACCAGAGAAAAGGCCAGACCAAAGTCAGGAACAAAAACCAGAAGATAAAGGAAAGGATAAGCAAACTCCACAAACAAAACCAGAAAACAAGAAACCAAATGACTCAGGAAAAGCACCAGATAAAAAGCCAGACCAAAGTCAGGAACAAAAACCAGACGATAAAGGAAATGGTAAACAAACTCCACAAACAAAACCAGAAAACAAGAAACCTAATGATACTGGCAAAACACCAGATAAAAAACCAAATAATCTAGGAAATAAAGCACAAGCAAAGCAAAAAGAATCAACTTCAAAGACCAAGGTCAAAGTTCCAACAAATCCTAAAACAGGAATAGCTGGTCAAGGTTCGATTTTATTAGGTTTATTTGGATCTTTGGCTGGCATATTTGCAACAAGGAAAAAAACCAAGTAGAACTAAATAGAATATAATGATAAACTCTCTAAAGAAAGACTCAGGTATAAGACCTGGGTCTTTTCTTGCTCACTAGACAAAAAACCATAAGCGGAGTGGAAATATATAAGAAGTTAGGAAAAAATTATAATAATATAAAAAATTTAGATAGAAATTTTGCAAATTTACTAAAACCTAGTATACTAAAAACCAGCTAGTAATAGCTAAAGTACTATAAGCAGAAAAGAAAGTCGTTTTCATAAAAAAGATTGAAAATTAGTGAAAAAGACTTGATTTTTTGGTGCTTATGATGTATTATATATAAGTGCTGTGAAGTGAGATGTTGCTTGTGCCTCAGGCCAAAAGCACAAGGAAACTTTCACCTAGCAAGCTTAGGAACAATCCTAAGTGATTTCCAAATTATTATCAAACGCCCGGATGGGCGTAAAGAAAGAGAGAGGGAAAATGGCTAATCAAAAGATAAGAATTAGACTAAGAGCGTACGATCACGAAGTAATCGATAGCTCAGCAGAAAAAATCGTAGAAGCGGTTAAAAGATCCGGAGCTGAAGTAAGTGGACCAATTCCATTACCAACAGAGATAGAAAAAATCACTATCTTAAGAGCGGTTCACAAATACAAAGACTCAAGAGAACAGTTTGAACAAAGAACACACAAGAGATTAATCGACATCATTGGCCCAAATGCCAAGACTTTAGATGCACTCAAGAAATTAAACTTGCCTGCTGGTGTCGATATCGAAATTAAACTATAACTGTAATTAGGATGATTGAAGATAATCTAGTTATTAAGTAATAACAGATCATCAATCCGCTGTAATTAAGGAGGTACTCAAGTGAAGAGTATATTTACAACAAAAGTAGGCATGACTCAAGTCATCGACGAAGATGGAGTTATTACTCCTGTTACTGTCCTAAAGGCTGACGAAAACGTAGTTGTACAAGTTAAAACAGTAGAAACTGACGGTTACAACGCTATCCAAGTTGGTTATATGGACAAGAAAGAAAAAAATGTTAAGAAACCAGTAAGAGAACACTTCAAAAAAGCAAATGCTACTACAAAGAGATACTTGAGGGAGATTAATTTTGGAGAAGAAACTCCAGAACTAAACCTTGGAGATGTTATCACAGTTGACCAATTTGAAGTTGGCGATCTTGTGGACATTGTAGCTACAAGCAAGGGTAAGGGAACTCAAGGTGCCATCAAGAGATGGAACTACGGAAGAGGTCCAGCAAGCCACGGTTCTAAATCACACAGAGTTGCAGGTGCAAGAGCTGCAGGTTCAGATCCAGCAAGAGTTTTCAAGGGTAGAAAAGGTTCAGGAAAAATGGGTAACGAAAGAGTTACTATCCAAAACATTGAAGTTGTCAAAGTAAGTGTTGAAGATAACTACATCTTAGTTAAAGGTGGAGTTCCAGGACCTAAGGGCGGACTTGTTCAAATCAAACAAGCTATAAAAGCCTAATTAAGGAGGAATAAATGCCTAAAGTAGATATTTTAAACATTAAGGGAGAAAATGTTGGTTCTTTAGAGCTAAACGAAACTCTATTTAATACTGAAATAAGCGAACATACTGTTTATGAAGTAATAAAAAACCAACTAGCTAATAAAAGACAAGGTACACAATCTGCGAAAACTCGTTCAGAGGTTCGTGGTGGTGGACGTAAACCATTTAGACAAAAGGGAACAGGACGTGCTCGTCAAGGTTCAATCAGAGCTCCTCACTACACAGGCGGTGGAGTTGTATTTGCACCAAAGCCAAGAGATTATAGTTACAAAGTTCCAAAGAAACTAAGAAGAAAAGCATTGTATTCAGTTCTTACATCAAAGGTAAATGACAATGAATTAATAGTTCTTGATAGCCTAGCCCTTGAAAATGCTAAGACTAAAGAAGCTGTTAATGTACTTAATGCAATCAATGCTGGAAACAAGGCTTACATCGTTACAGCAGAAAATGATACCGAAGTATACAGATCATTTAGAAATATCGAAGGTGTTGATGTATCAGCTGCAAGCCTAATCAATGTTTACGACTTAGTAAGACACAACAAGTTAGTAATTACAAAAGATGCGATTGCTAAACTTGAGGAGGTATTTATCTAATGAGATCACCTTACGAAATAATCAAAAGACCAATAATCACAGAAAAAAGCATGGAAATGCTTGACGAGAACAAATACACTTTTGAAGTAGACAAGAATGCAAACAAACCAGAAATCAAAGCTGCAGTAGAAGCTATTTTTGACGGAGTTAAAGTTAAAAATGTAAGAACTATGAACTATACTGGTAAATCTGTAAGAACAAGATACGGATACGGTAAGAGAGCTGACTGGAAAAAAGCTATCGTAACATTAACAGAAGATAGTGCAGAAATTGAATACTTCGATGGACTATAGGAGGGTTTAAATGGCTATTAGAAAATTAAAACCAACTTCAAACGGTCATAGAAATATGTCTGTTTCAACATTCGAAGAAATTACTACAGACAGACCTGAAAAAAGTCTTACAGTTGATCTAAAATCTAAGGGTGGAAGAAACAACACAGGTAGGACAACAGTTAGATTCCGTGGTGGCGGAGTTAAGAGAAGATATAGAATTATCGACTTCAAAAGAGATAAAGACAATATCCCAGCAAGAGTAAAAACTATAGAATACGATCCAAACAGATCAGCAAACATTGCACTTGTTGCTTATGCTGATGGAGAAAAAAGATACATCCTTGCTCCAAAAGGACTTAAAGTAGGCGATGTTATCGAATCAGGAAAAGATGCTGATATCAAACCAGGTAACGCTCTTGAATTAAAAGATATTCCAGTAGGTACAACAATCCACAATGTAGAACTTAGAGCAAAAAGAGGAGCAATCTTAGTAAGAAGTGCTGGTGTTGGAGCTCAACTTATGGCTAAAGAAGGCAACTTCGCAACATTGAGACTTCCATCAGGCGAAATGAGAATGATTCACTTAAACTGCAAGGCTACAATTGGAGTTGTAGGAAACTCAGAACACGAACTTGTAAGAGTTGGTAAGGCTGGAAAGAGCAGATACATGGGAAGAAGACCTCACGTAAGAGGATCTGTAATGAACCCTGTTGACCATCCACACGGTGGTGGTGAAGGTAGAACACCAATCGGAAGACCTGCACCAATGACGCCATGGGGCAAAAAAGCTATTGGTGTTAAGACAAGAAACACTAAGAAACAATCTGAATCTTACATCGTAAGAAGAAGAAACGAAAAATAGGGGGATATAATGGCAAGATCTATTAAAAAAGGACCATTTGTCGATGATCATTTAATAAAGAAAATTGACGAATTAAATGAAAAAAATGAGAAAAAAGTTATTAGAACATGGTCAAGACGTTCTACAATATTCCCTGAATTTGTAGAGCACACAATCGCTGTTCATGATGGCAGAAAACATGTTCCGGTTTATATTACAGAAGACATGGTAGGCCACAAACTAGGTGAGTTCGTACCAACAAGAACATTCAGAGGCCACGCTAAAAAGGCTACTGAAATGAAGAGCAAAATGAGATAGGAGAGAAACGATGGAAGTTAAAGCAACAGCTAAATATCAAAGAATTTCTCCTCTTAAAGTACACTATATAGCAAGAGAAATCAGAGGCAAACAAGTAGACGAAGCACTTAATATCTTAAGATTTACTAACAAAAAAGGTGCAAGACTTCTTTCAGATGTACTAAAAAGTGCTATTGCCAACGCTGAAAACAACAACGGACTTGATAGAGCTAATCTTTATGTAAAAAAGGCATTTGCAAATGATGCTCCAACTATGAAAAGATGGAGACCTAAAGCTAAGGGTGCTGCATATCCAATACTTAAAAGAAGTAGCCACATTGGTGTTGTCCTAGCAGATATAGAAGATACGGAGGAATAAGATGGGCCAAAAAGTAAACCCAAAGGGATATAGAGTAGGTGTTATCAGAGACTGGGATTCAAAATGGTTCGCAGACAAAAAAGATTTCTCAGATCTACTAGTAGAAGATTATAACATCAGAAAAATTGTTAAAAAAGAAGTTTTTGATGCTGGAGTTGCAGACATCGAAATCGAAAGAGCAGTAAACAACCTTAAAGTTACAGTATTTGCTGCAAAGCCAGGAATGGTAATCGGCAAGGGTGGTGCTGGAGTTGAAGAACTAAAGAAAAAACTTGAAAAAGCAGCACCTGGTAAAAGAATTATCATAAACGTTGAAGAAATCAAATACCAAGACCTTTCTGCACAACTTGTAGCCGAAAATATTGCTAACCAACTTGAAAACAGAGTTGCATTCAGACGTGCTATGAAACAACCAATCCAAAGAACAATGAGAGCTGGAGCTAAGGGTATCAAAACTATGGTTTCAGGTAGACTTGGTGGAGCTGATATGGCAAGAAGCGAAGGATATTCAGAAGGAACAATCCCTCTTCAAACATTAAGAGCTAACATTGATTACGGATTTGCAGAAGCAGATACTGAATACGGTAAAATTGGTTGTAAGGTATGGATCTACAAGGGCGAAGTTCTTCCAGGAGAAAAAGCTCAAAGAGAACCAAAAATGAAACAACCAAGAAATAACAAGAGAAAAAGAAATAATAATAGACGTCCTAACAACAAGTAAGGATATCGAAGCTTAAAGAATTAGGAGAAAATACTATGTTAATGCCTAAAAGAGTTAAATATCGTAGACAACACAGAGGCAGAATGAAGGGGTTTGCTCAAAAAGGTAACCAACTAGCTTATGGAGAATATGGTCTTCAAGCTACAGAAGCTACATGGATGACAGCAAACCAAATCGAAGCTGCTCGTCGTGCGATGACAAGATATATCAAAAGAGGCGGAAATATTTGGATAAAGGTATTTCCAGACAAGCCAGTTTCTAAGAAACCAGCAGAAGTAAGAATGGGATCTGGTAAAGGTGCTCCAGAATATTGGGTTGCTGTAGTAAAACCAGGTAGAGTATTATTTGAGATGAGTGGTGTTAGTGAAGAAGTTGCAAGAGAAGCTATGAGACTTGCTGCACAAAAACTTCCAATCAAGACTAAATTCATCCAAAGACTTGAAGTTACAGGTACGGAGGAATAAGGATGAAAGTAGCAGAAATCAGAAAGTTATCAGATCAAGAGCTAGATATACAATTGTATGATTTACAAAGTGAGCTTTTCAATCTTCGTTTTAGACTTGCAACAGGACAACTTGAAAATCCAGCAGCTATAGGAAGTGTTAAAAAAGATATAGCTAGAGTTAAGACAATCCAAACAGAAAGAAAGCTTAATTTAAATAGGGAGGCTTAAGTTTCATGGAAAGAAATAGAAGACACGTACTTAAAGGCGTTGTCGTATCTGATTCAATGGATAAAACTGTAACAGTTTTAGTTGAAGATAAGATCCAACACCCAGTGTACAAAAAAAGAATGATTAGAAGCAAAAAATATAAGGCTCATGATGAACTAAATCAAGCTAAAGTTGGCGATACAGTTGAAATTATGGAGACAAGACCACTATCTAAGACAAAAAGATGGAGACTTGTTCGTGTAAGCCAAGCAGCAGAAATTGTTTAATTAGATATAGGAGATTATTATGATACAACAAGAAACTCGTATGAGAGTTGCAGATAACTCCGGAGCAAGAGAACTTTCAGTGATTAAGGTTCTTGGAGGAACTGGAAGAAGATATGCTAATATCGGAGATGTTGTAGTTTGTTCAGTTAAAAGTGCAACACCCGGAGCAGCGGTAAAAAAAGGTTCTGTAGTTAAAGCCGTAATCGTTAGAACAAAAAGAGGCTTAAAAAGAGTTGATGGTTCAACAATCAACTTTGATGAAAATGCAGCTGTAGTTATCAAAGACGACAAAAGCCCAGTTGGAACAAGAATCTTTGGACCAGTTACTAGAGAATTGAGAAGTGAAGGATTCATGAGAATCATCTCACTTGCACCGGAAGTATTATAGGAGGATTGCATGCATATTAAAAAAGGCGATAAGGTCCAAGTAATATCAGGTGAATTTAAAGGACATGTAGGTGAAGTTATTAAAGCTCTACCTAAAGAAAATAAAGTAGTAGTTGAAGGTGCAAATATTAGAATCAAACACCAAAAAGCAACCCAAATGGGTGGCGAAAGCGGAAGAATCGAAAAGGAATGTCCAATAGATGCTTCTAAAGTTCTACTTTACTCAGAAGAACTCAAAAAAGGTGTTAGAACTAGAAAAGAATTTGTAGATGGCAAAAAAGTTCGTGTATCTACTAAGACAGAAGAAAAATTCGACTAGTTCAAAGGAGATATTATGACAAGTAGATTAAAAGAAAAATATCAAAACGAAGTTGTTGGTAAACTTATCGAACAATTCGGTTACGAAAATGTTAACGAAGTTCCAAAACTTACAAAGATTGTTATAAACGTAGGACTAGGTGAAGCTAAAGATAACCAAAATCTTTTGAATGCTGCCAAAGACGAACTTGCTCTAATCACAGGTCAAAGACCAATTGAAATTAAGGCGAAAAAATCTGTAGCTAACTTCAAACTAAGAGAAGGTCAAGCAATCGGTACAAAAGTAACTCTAAGAAGAGAAAAAATGTATGATTTCTTAGACAAACTTATAAACATCTCCCTACCAAGGGTAAGAGACTTTAGAGGTATCAATCCAAACAGCTTTGATGGACGTGGAAACTACTCACTAGGAATCAAAGAACAATTGATCTTCCCTGAAATCAAATATGACAATGTTGATTTCCTACATGGTATGGATATCACCATAGTTACTACTGCAAAAACAGATGAAGAAGCAAAAGCATTCTTACAATTAATGGGAATGCCATTTAAGAAATAACTAAGGAGCAAAAATGGCTAAAAAGTCACTAAGAGCTAAACAACAAAGAAAACAAAAATTCTCCACAAGAGAATATACAAGATGTAAACTTTGTGGAAGACCACACGGCTACTTAAGAAAATATGGAATCTGCCGTATTTGCTTTAGAGAACTTGCAAATAATGGACAAATTCCAGGAGTAAGAAAAGCAAGCTGGTAATTAAGGGGGAATGATAATTATGATGACAGATCCAATAGCGGATATGCTAACAAGAATCAGAAATGGTAACAAGGCAAACCACACAAAGGTTTCACTACCATCTTCTAATGAGAAAAAAGCTATTGCCCAAATTCTGCTTGATGAAGGCTTTATTACAGGATTTAACGTAGAAGAAGACGGCAAACAAGGTATTCTTACAATTGATTTAAAATATACAGAAAATGGTGAAAAAGTAATCTCAGGTCTAAGAAGAATTTCTAAACCAGGCCTTAGAGTTTATGTAAAAGCAAATGAAGTGCCAAAAGTTCTTAACGGACTTGGAACAGCAATCATTTCAACATCAAAAGGACTATTAACTGACCGCGCTGCAAGAAGCGAAAATGTAGGTGGCGAAGTTATTTGTTACGTATGGTAAGGAGATATATATGTCAAGAATAGGAAAACTTCCAATTGAAATACCTTCTGGAGTAACAATAGAAATTAACGACCGTAAAGTAAGTGTAAAAGGACCTAAGGGCGAAGATAGCCTAGAAGTTTCTAAAAACGTAGAACTAGAATTAAACGAAAAAGAACTTTTGGTTAAAATTCCAGAAAACTACACAAAAACACAAAACATCGACCACGGTTTATATAGATCTCTAATTAACAATATGGTTGTTGGAGTATCAGAAGGATATGCAAAAACACTTCAAATCGAAGGTACAGGATATAGAGCTAACAAGCAAGGCAACAACCTTGTTATGAACTTAGGTTTTTCACACCAAGTAACAATGGCTGATCCTGAAGGAATCGAAGTAGAAGTACCAAATGATAGAACAATTGTTGTTAAAGGAATTAACAAACAATTAGTTGGTCAACATGCTGCAAACATCAGAAACTGGAGAAAACCAGAACCTTACAAGGGAAAAGGTATCAGATATGAAGGTGAGCATGTAAGACGTAAAGTTGGTAAAACAGGTAAGTAGGAGATAGGAATGGCTAAAAAAACTAAACAAGAAAGACTTTTAACTCGTAAAAAAAGAGTAAGAGCTAAAGTAAGCGGTACTCCTCAAAAACCAAGACTAAGCGTTTATAAATCAAATGCTAACATTTATGCTCAAGTAATTGATGATGTAAATAGTGTAACACTTGCTAGTGCAAACACTCTACAAGAAGCAGTTTCAGCTGGAGCAAAAAACAATGCTAACGTAGAAGCTGCTAAAAAAGTAGGAACAGCTATCGCTAAGGCTTGCAGTGAAAAAGGAATCGAAGAAGTTGTATTTGACAGAAATGGATACCTCTACCACGGAAAAGTTAAAGCTCTAGCAGAAGCAGCAAGAGAAGCTGGTCTTAAATTTTAATTGAGGAGGTATTAGATGAATTATTTATTAAGAAGCGAAGTAGAAAAACTAAACCTCGAAGATAGAGTAGTAGCTATTAACAGAGTTGCTAAAACTGTAAAAGGTGGACGTAACATGAGATTTTCTGCCCTAGTTGTTGTTGGAAACGGCAATGGTTATGTTGGTATAGGAACTGGTAAAGCTACAGAAGTACCAGAAGCAATTAGAAAAGCTGGAGAAGATGCTAAAAAGCACATGATTAGCGTTCCAATAGTTGGAACAACTGTTCCACACAGAATCCATGGCCACAAGGGAAGTGGTAAGGTTCTTCTAATGCCTGCATCAGAAGGTACAGGAATCATCGCTGGTGGTCCAGTTCGTGCAATCTGCGAACTTGCAGGATTTAAAGATATTAGGGCAAAGAACCTAGGTTCATCAAACCCAAGAAATATCATTAATGCATGTATTGAAGCATTTTCAAACATGAAAACTGTTGAAGAAGTTGCAAAACTTCGTGGTAAATCGGTAGAAGAATTTGATTATTAAGGAGAATACAATGGCAAAACTTGAAATCACATTAAAAAAATCTTTTATCGGTAAAAAAGATGGACAAATTGCAACATGTAAAGCACTAGGCCTTAGAAAAATTGGCCAAACTGTTGTAAAAGAAGATAATAAAGCAACCAGAGGAATGATTCATAAAGTTTCATTCATGGTTGATGTAAATGAATTAAACTAAGGGGTGTAAGATGAAACTACATGAATTACAACCTAATGAGAAGTTAAAAAAAGGCAAGAGAAAAGGTAGAGGACCAGGTTCAGGAAACGGTACTCGTGCAGGCCGTGGACAAGATGGACAAAACTCAAGAAGTGGTGGTGGAACAAGACCAGGCTTCGAGGGTGGTCAAATGCCACTATACAGAAGACTTCCAAAAAGAGGTTTTAAAAACATCAACAGAAAGATTTATGAAACAATCAATGTTGAAACACTAAATGCTTTCGAAGATGGAACAGATGTAACACCAGAATTATTATTCGAAAATAAATTCTTAAATAAAAATAAAGCAAAGGCTGGAGTTAAAATCCTTGGTGATGGAGAACTTACAGTAAAGCTTAATGTAAAAGCTCACAAATTTACTAAATCAGCAGTTGAAAAAATCGAAGCTGCTGGTGGTAGCGTAGAAGTTATCGAAACAAAAAAATGGGTAAAACCATCTAAAAAAGCTTAACAGAAAGCATGGTGAGCAATGCTAGAAATAATTAGAAAAGCAGCAAAGGAAGAAGAAATAAGAAAAAGATTTTATTTCACTCTTCTAATGCTAGTAGTATACAGACTAGGAAATAATATTCCTATACCATTTATAGACGCAAAAGCACTAGCAGATGCATATAAAAATATTCAAGGAACCCTTGTCGACTACCTAAACATGTTGACAGGTGGTGGACTATCCACTCTTTCAATATTTGCCCTAGGGGTACAACCATACATCACAGCATCAATTGTTATGCAGTTGTTATCTGTTGTTATTCCACGACTTGAAGAGCTTTCAAGAGAAGGAGAGCAAGGTAGAAAGACAATCCAAAAATATACTAGATATGTAACGATAGGTCTTGCCATATTCCAAGCAGTTGCAATAACTAATGGACTATATGGGGCAGCCCTTTCATCTGCAACAGGTTTCCAAAAAATTGTGATGAACATAGTCCTAATCGGTGGAACAATGTTTGTAACTTGGATGGGTGAAACAATTACTGAAAAGGGACTAGGAAATGGTACAAGTCTTATAATCTTTATGGGTATCATTGCATCATTCCCTAGAACAATAGCCAGATGGAAACAAGGTCTTCACTATAATACAACAAGTCTTGTTGCAATTGCGATAATGGCAGTTGTTGTTATCCTAATAGTGTTAGCTGTAGTATTAATATCTGAGGGAGAAAGAAAAGTACCTATCCAATATGCGAAAAGAGTTGTTGGACGTAAGATGTATGGTGGTCAATCAACCCACATTCCAATCAAGGTAAACATGGGAGGCGTTATGCCAATCATCTTTGCTTCAGCAGTACTTGCTATTCCTTCAACAGTATCACTCTTCTTTGGTGGTAATGGACAAAGCTCAATAGCAAACTTCTTCCAAAACTCACACCTTGGATTTGCAGTTTATCTAATAATCCAATCAATATTAATCCTAGTATTTGCTTATTTCTACAACCAAATTCAATTTAACACTGTAGAATATGCAAAACAACTTCAACAAAACGGTGGTTTTGTTCCTGGAATCAGACCTGGTAAACCAACTAGTGACTTCCTAGCAAGTGTTTCTACAAAGATAACTTTCATAGGATCAATTGCACTAGCCTTACTAACTGTTGTTCCAGCGATTGCATCAAAAGTTTTAGGACTACAAATATCCTTCGGTGGTTCTTCAGTAATCATCGTAGTAGGTGTAATTATTGAAACTATCAAACAAATTGAAGCTATGATGACAATGAAACAATATAAAGGATTTTTAAACAGGTAAGAGATGAATATTATTTTATTAGGCCCTCCAGGAGCTGGTAAGGGTACACTATCAAATAAAATTATAGAAAAAAAACAAGCAGTTCAGATAGCTACTGGAGATATATTTAGATACAATATCTCCAATCAAACTGAACTAGGTCTTAAAGCAAAATCCTACATGGATAGGGGCGATCTTGTACCAGATGAATTAACAATTGATCTTGTATGGGATGCCTTCGATAAGCACAAAGACGAAAGCAAAGAAGGAAAGATCATTCTTTTTGATGGTTTCCCAAGAAACATCGACCAAGCCAAGGCTCTCGATAGTGGAATGGAAGAAAGAAATCAAAAAATAGATCATGTCGTATATTTTAATGTAGATGAAGAAATTCTTATCCAAAGAATTACTGGCAGAAGAGTGTGCACAAACTGTGGAGCTACTTTCCATGTAAATAACAATCCTCCAAAAGAGGAGGGAATATGCGACAGATGTGGAAGCGAACTTATCCAAAGAAATGACGATAATGAAAAAACTGTAAAAAACAGAATTGATGTTTACAACGCTCACACATCTGTACTAATTGATTACTACAATGATAAAGGTATATTATTTAGTATTGATGGCACAAATTCTCCAGACGAAGTTTTTGAAGAATTTCTAAATAAATTAGGAGAATAATTCTAATTTATGCTAATAAGAATTAAAGCGGCGATAGAATCTTTTATAGATTTTTAGTCCTTAATGTCTTGTTGATATAAGACAATTTATAATGGCGTTCAATAGACATAGAGAAAATTTAAAAGGAGGTTCTATCGATGTCAAAAAAAGATGCTATAGAAGTTACAGGAGTTGTTACTGAAGCACTACCAAATGCGTTATTTAAGGTTGAGCTAGAAAATGGTCACCAAATTCAAGCCCACATTTCTGGAAAGCTTCGCATGAACAGCATTAGAATACTAGAAGGAGATAGGGTAACAGTTGAACTATCTCCATATGATCTAAGTCAAGGTAGAATAACTTGGAGACGTAAATAGTCCCATCATCTTGGGTGTGAAATCATAAGATTTTACAATTTTGGGAAAATAAAATATTTTACCCAAATCCAAAATTCAAGTACTACCCATTCATTAAGAATAGTCAAAAGATGAGGAGTCAAAATGAAAGTTAGAGCATCAGTTAAAAAAATGTGTGATAAATGCAAAATTATCAAAAGAAATGGTAAAGTTATGGTAATTTGCGAAAATCCAAAACATAAACAAAGACAAGGTTAGGAGGGTTCAATGCCAAGAATAGCTGGTATAGATTTACCTAGAGAAAAAAGAGCAGAAATTGGACT
>NZ_CAMXYR010000003.1 GCF_947253225.1 uncultured Anaerococcus sp.
GAAAACCAAAAACTCGCCATAGCCCGTGCTATCTACAGAGAAAATGCCAAGGCTATGATAATGGATGAGCCAACGGCTGCCCTTGATGCCCTTGCCGAGGAGAAAATCTACAGGGACTTAGAAAAAATAAGCCAAGGAAAAACTTTAATCTTCATTTCCCATAGGCTAGCTTCAACTAGATTTTGTGATAGGATAATGCTCCTTGACGGTGGAAGGATAAGAGAAATCGGCAGTCATCAAGAGCTTCTAGCGAAAAATGGACTCTATAAAGAAATGTACGAATCCCAAAGAAAATATTACAAGGAGGATGCAGATGAAAAATAAATTTAAAGCCTTGTGGCTTTTTGCCAAAATAATAGCAAAAAACGACCCCCTCTACCTAGGAGTTATCCTCCTTAACGCCCTAATCAATTCAGCCGTAACCATGGTAGATGTCTTTGTGCCAATGATTTTTATCAATCAAATCACAAGTCCAAGACCTATAGGAGATTTTATAAAAATTGTAAGTATTCTAGTTCTAGGAAAAATCCTCCTAGATGTCATTAAGAGGGTAGCTGGCAGGGAAGAATTTGTAAGACGTCAAGGAATAAATGACTACCTAACCTTTGAGCTTGCAAAAAAAGCCATGGACTTAACCTATGAGAATATAGAAAATCCCCACACCCTCGACCTAAAGGAAAAAGCCAATGCTGCCATCCGTATGGGCTCTATCCACAACCTCCTATGGTGTTTGCGTGAAATAATCACAAGCCTATCAACCATGCTTGCGACAGCTTTAATCATAATAAATTTCTCCCCTTATCTTGTAGCTTTTTCTATAGGAATTTCTTTACTTATAATTGTAACGAGCATCAAAGAATCTGCCTTTACAAGAAAGTTTGACTTAGAAATTGTTGATGTAAATAGGAGATTTTCCTACTACTTCTCCTTGATGGGTGGACCTTCCTACCAAAAAGAAATAAGAGTCTATGAGCTAGGAGATTTGATAAATGCAAAGGTCAAAAATTACCTCGATAAAATGCTCAATCAATTTAACAAGAGATATGCCTATGAGGCAAACATGAGTGCTATAAAAATTTTCTTAGAAACTATTCTAAGATTTATCTCCTACAGCTATGTGGCAATGAGGACCTTGTCAGCGTCCTATGGCCCACAAATTACTTTTGGCGAGTTTTCTCTAGTGATTTCTGCCAATGAAAACTTCATGAAAGCCTTTCAAGCCATGTTTACTGAAACTGGCGACTTTATCCTAAGCCTTGCCAACCTCATCCCCCTCTATGACTTCATCAAACTTGATAGCGATAAGGAGAAAAACCTTAAGGATGCAGGAGCTTTTGAAAGCCTCGAATTTAAAAATGTATCCTTCGCCTACCCAGCTAGCGACAGGCTCATCCTCGATGATGTTTCCTTTAAGATAAAGAAGGGAGAAAAAATCTCCATAGTTGGAGTAAACAATGCTGGAAAGACAACCCTAGTAAAGTTAATAGCGAGATTTTTTGATATCAAAGATGGAGAAATCCTCTACAACGGGACAAACATCAAAGAAATCAACAAGAAATCCCTCTATAAAAAAATTTCTGCCGTCCTCCAAGATTTTTCCATCATGCCTTTTACAATCAAGGAAAATATCCTAGCTAACAAGGCTTACGACAAGGAAAAAATCGATAATATTTTAAAGGAAATAAGCCTTGATGAGAAGGTAGCTGACCTAGCCTATGGACTTGATACCTACATGAACAAGGATATCTACGAAAATGCAACCGACCTGTCCCTTGGCCAAAAGCAAAAGCTTGCCATAGCTAGGTGCCTTTACCAAAATCCCGTCCTAATCATTTTAGACGAACCGACAGCAAGTCTCGACCCCCTAGCAGAGGCGAAAATCTACGAGCAATTTAATCAAATGACCTCTGGGAAAACTTCCATCTTCATCTCCCACAGGATGAGTTCAACAAGGTTTACCGACAAGGTTCTAGTCCTAGATGAAGGTAAAATCAAGGCCTTTGACTCCCACGAAAATCTAATGAAAACCGATAACATCTATTCCAGACTCTACAAATCCCAAGCCAAATACTACCAATAAATCAACATTTGGGCAGGCTAGCTAAGACTACTTAGCTAGCCCTCTTTATTTGTAAAGTATCTTAAATATTTACTAAAAAAACATTGTTAAATTTATAATTATATCATATAATACTGGTGGAGATAGTATTTAAGGTTTGAAACTATACTCTTTTACACCATTATATTAATTTTGAAAAAATGAGCTTATATACTTAATGAGACTCAAAATATTTTGTTAGCAAGCAAGGTTTTTGTCTTTTTATTAAAGTGCATTTCCTTGCTTTTTTTTAGGAGATTTTATGAATATTGAAATGTTAGAAGGAAAAATTCATAGGGCTAGGGTAACTGAAGCCCAACTAGACTACGTCGGTTCTATAACTGTCGATGAAGTCTTGCTCGAAGGTGCTGGTATCAGGGAATACCAAAAAGTACAGGTAGTTGATGTAAATAATGGAAATAGAATTGAAACTTATACTATTGCTGGAGAAAAAAATAGCGGGGTTATTTGCCTAAATGGTGCCGCTGCTAGACTTTTTTCTGTCGGTGATAAAGTAATTATCATGGCCTATGCCTCTTATAGTGAGGATGATTTAAAGGATTATAGGCCAAAGGTTGTTTTTGTTGATGATGAAAATAAAATCAAAAAAATTTTATCATACGAAAAACACGGAACTTTAGCTTAGATAATTTTAGTGGTGTATGAGGCTATCTCTAAAATTTTTTAGAGGAGAAAAAATGAAAGTTATTAAAAAAGTCAAAGACTTAAGAGAAGTTTTGAAGGTCTACAAAAAAGAAGGAAGGACAATAGGTCTTGTTCCTACTATGGGATTTTTGCACAAGGGCCATGCAAGCCTTATCAAAAGAGCAGTTAGTGATAATGATATCGTAGTTGTTTCCGACTTTGTCAACCCTATCCAATTTGGTCCAAATGAGGATTTGGATGCTTATCCACGAGATATTGAAGCTGATAGCAAGCTTTGTGAGAGTCTGGGTGCTGATTTTATCTTTAACCCTGACCCAAGTGAGATGTATCATGACAAAAAGGCCTTTGTAGATATTGAAGGACTTTCTGATAACTTGTGCGGATCAAGAAGACCTGGCCACTTCAGGGGCGTTTGCACAGTTTGCACAAAATTATTTAATATAGTAGGTCCAGACAGGGCATATTTTGGGCAAAAGGATGCTCAGCAACTTGCTATAATCAAAAAAATGGTAGGTGATTTGAATATACCAGTAGAAATCATCGCCTGCCCTATTGTAAGAGAAGATGACGGTCTCGCCATGTCCTCAAGAAATACTTACCTTACTTCCGAAGAAAGAAAAGCCGCCCTCTGCCTTTCCAAAGCAATCTTTGCTGGAGAAAAAATGGCAAAAGAAGGAGCTTCTGTAAAAGAAGTTTTGACAAAGATGGAAGAAATAATTTCAGCAGAGAAACTCGCAAAAATCGACTACATAAGTGCAGTTGACCTAGAAACAATAAAAGATGTAGATGATTTTTCTAAAGCCACCTTGGTTGCCCTAGCAGTTTACATCGGCAAAACTAGGTTGATTGACAACTTTATATACGAGGTCTAGGATGGGAAGTTTTTCAAAAATCTCAGAGAAAATAACTCAAAATATCGGCCTAATAATTGTAATATTTTCTGCCATAGCCTACTTTGCACCAAGATATTTTTCTTGGATGACAACTTACACAACAATTTTTCTCGCCCTCGCCATGTTTGGAATGGGAACTAGCATAAACTCCGATTCCTTAAAGAAAATCCTTAGCCACCCTAAGAACATTTTCATAGGAGCTTTGGCACAATTTACAATCATGCCCCTCCTTGCTTGGCTTTTGGCTCTTGCTTTTAAGGTTGATAAGGATCTTGCCCTAGGACTAATCCTTGTTGGATGCTGTCCTGGAGGAACCGCCTCAAATGTGATAACCCACATAGCCGGTGGAGATGTTTCTATGTCAGTTTCAATGACAATTTTATCGACCCTCCTTGCTCCAATCCTTACACCATTTTTGGTATATCTTTTGGCAGGAAGGTGGGTTGACGTTTCAATCTTAGCTATGGTTAAATCTGTCCTTACAGTAGTTTTAATCCCTGTTCTAATGGGCATTTTCGCCAAAAAATTAAGTCCTGAGAAGATGGAAAAGTCCAAGGCAATTTTCCCCCTAATCTCCTCCCTTGCAATTATTTTAATAATTTCAGGCATAATCGGAGCAAACGCTGAAAAAATCGCTAAATCAGGCCTAATAGTTTTGTTGATAGTGATGATTCACAACGGCCTAGGCCTTGTGCTAGGACTTGGAGTTGCTAAAATTTTCAAAATGGATTATGACAAACAAACAGCCCTCGCAATCGAAGTCGGCATGCAAAATTCTGGCCTTGCCATCCAACTTGCTAGTGCAAACTTTGCCCTAAATCCCCTAGCAACCCTTCCTGGAGCCATATTTTCAATCTGGCACAATATATCAGGGTCAATTTTCGCATCAATAAGAAGAAAAGATAACAAACAATTCGCCTTTGCTAAGGTCCGATAATTTTATAAGCTAATATCTAAACAAGTAAAAGAGTGGTTAATGCTAGCTAAGCTAGTATCCAACCACTCTTTCCTATTGCTAAATTTTAAGAAGGACTTATATCCTTCCCGTCAAAATACCTTAAATTCTTCAACACTTAAATCCGTTTCTATGTGGTTTAAGAAATCGGTCATCTCTTGGCTAGATTTAGGATACATCCTAAAGCTCAAATAATAAAGTTGGTCCTTGTATTTGAGATTGTAGGCCCTCTTTGATATGTTATTTTTTTCTATATATTCATCTATATCCCCAACAACATTGGAATCATGCGACTTTATCACTATATTATATTGGTCGTGTTTTTGGAAGATATCTGCCTTATACAAGAAGTTTTGCAAGATTATAATTAGAAATGCCGTTACAATGGCAAGAAAATACATACCTGCCCCAAAGGACATCCCAACTATAGATGTTGTCCAAATTCCAGCAGCCGTCGTAAGACCTGTAACATCGTTATTTTTCACAAATATGATTCCAGCTCCCAAAAAACCAATCCCAGATACGATTTGAGCCGCAACCCTTGCTGCATCATAAGCCTCTACATCATAAAAGCCGTACTTGGAAATAATCATAGCAAGACAAGAGCCCAAACAAACTATGGTGTGAGTCCTAGACCCTGCCGACTTGTTTTTGCTCGCTCTCTCTGCCCCAATGGCATAACCACTTAGGCAAGCTAACAATATTCTCAAAAGTAAATTCAAATTCAAATCCCAATCCATAATTTCCTCCTAAAAACAAAAAGGCAGTGAGAAAAATAAATCCATCACTGCTCTTATCTATACAATTATAATGATAATTCTATCACAATATCCTAATATGTCAATAGCTTTTTTCCTAAAGGCAAGTTTTTTATAAAAATCAAGGAAAAGGTTTTAAAAATATTTGACGAATTATTTAGAATATATTATAATTATAAAAACTGAATATTTTAGAGATAAGAGAGTTGTAAGTATATGGGTTAACCTATACTTTTTTATTTTCTAAAAATTGTTTTCATTATCTATTTAGGAGGAATTATGTTAAATATTGCCCACCGTGGTTTCAAGGGATCCTACCCCGAAAATACCATGCTCGCCTTCAGGAAGGCAGTCGAAGTTGGTGCAGACGGGGTGGAATTTGATGTCCACCTTACAAAAGATGGACACCTAGTTATTATTCATGATGAAAATCTCATCAGAACTTGTGGAGTTGATGTTTTGGTTAAGGATTTAAGCCTAGCTGAGCTAAAAAAATACGATGCCGCTTTTGCCTATGAGGCCTACCATGAAGAAATTCCAAGTCTTAGGGAGTATTTTGCCTATGCCAAAGACCTCGACCTTGTAACAAATATCGAGATTAAAAATGGTCTTTATTTTTATGAGGGTATCGAAGAAAAACTATATGCCCTTATTAAGGAATATTCTATGGAGGATAAGGTGATTATCTCATCTTTCAACCACCAAAGCATCCTTAGGATGAAGGAGCTTGATGATAGCTTGGCCCTTGCCTTTCTGGAAGAGTCTATTCTAGTTGACCCAATAGGCTACCTAAAAGACCATGCTATAAAAATCTACCATCCAATCGCTCAGACTTTTGATAAGGCCTTGGTGGATAAGTTCCACGAAGAAGGAATTACGGTCAACGCATGGACAAGCGATAAGGTACCTTATAATTTTAAAGAATTAAACGATATTGGTTTTGATGCGATAATCTCAGATTATCCAGATAGGTTCGTTAGAGAACTTGGCTAAGAAAAGGAGAATATATGAAAGAATTTGAACTTATACTAGAAAATATTAATAAGATGCTCTGGGGCAACTGGCTTGTCTTTGTTTTATTGGGACTTGGAATTTTATATACCTTTGCGACAGGCTTCGTCCAAGTTAAGCACTTTGTTTACATAATGAAGGAAACTTTGATTAAGAGTTTTAAGGAAAGAAACCTAGAAAAAAGAGAGGGTTCTCTTTCAACCTTCCAAGCTATGATGGTAACCTTGGCAGGAAATATCGGCGGTGGAAATGTCGTTGGTGTTGCAACAGCCATAGTTTCTGGTGGTTTTGGAGCAGTTTTTTGGATGTGGCTTGCTGCCTTTTTTGGCATGGCCCTAAAGTATGGAGAAATCATCCTCTCCCAATTGTATAGAGGCGAAGATCAGGAAGGAAATATCCTCTCAGGTCCTATGTATTACATAAGAGATGGTCTAAAATCACCAAAGTTGGGTATAGTTATAGCCATCCTCATGACCATAAAAATGATGGGAGCAAATCTTGTCCAATCAAATACCATTGCTACTATCTTGCAAGATAATTTTGGCTTCAATAATTTGCTTACAGGTTTCATTCTTACAGGTCTTTTGTTTGTTATAGCTATCGGTGGCCTAAAGAGATTGGCAAAGCTTGCAACTAGCCTTGTTCCAATAATGTCAATTTTTTATGTAGTTTTATGCCTACTAGTTATCCTTATAAATATTAAAAACGTGCCTTTAGTTTTTAGGGAAATATTTACCCAAGCCTTTTCTTTTAAGGCAGCAGCAGGTGGTGTGGCAGGTACTGTTATAGCCAAGGCCATGCAATATGGTATAGCAAGGGGTATGTATTCAAATGAGGCTGGTGAAGGTACTGCACCATTCGCCCACGGAACAGCTATAGTAAATCATCCAGTAGAAGAAGGAATAACAGGAGTTACAGAAGTATTTATTGATACAATCCTCATCTGCTCAATGACAGCTATCACAATAGGTGTTTCTCAAATACCTTTGGATGGAGAAACTATCAAGGCATCAAACATGGCAATCCAAGCCATAGGAACAGTTTACCAACCCCTATCCTACTTGGCAATTTTCGCCTTGTTGATATTCTGCTTTACAACCCTCATGGGTCAATGGTTCAACGCAGCCAAGTCCTTTACCTATGCTTATGGAGCAAAGTTTACTGACAAAATTAAATACATTTATCCTTTCCTCTGCATCATTGGATGTCTCGGAAAGATTAGCCTAGTATGGACTGTCCAAGATATAGCTATGGGACTTGTAATTATCCCAAATATGTTAGCCTTGCTCCTCCTAGTTAAGGAAGTTCGTGTCCAAACTAAAGATTATTTTGATAAGCTTAAAAAATAGCAAGCAAAAAAGGTGGCTAGAATAGATAGCTATTCTTCCACCTTTTATCTAAAGGGATTGTAGAATCTTCCCTTGTTTACAAAGAATAAAGCAATTCCTATTATTACTAAGAAAATGCTTAGACCTACCACCAAAAAATCTCTTTTGGTCAAGGGTCTTTTTTTGTACCAAGTTCTTGTTTTTTCTTTGCCAAAACGTCTAAGTTCCATGGCTTGGGAGATGGTTTCAATCCTTTCTAGGCTATCAAAGATTAGGGGAAGGATTATGGCTGTAGTCGCCTTAATTCTTTTGCCTAAGCTAGTTTTTTTGCTCATTTCTAGTCCCCTAGCTTGGCTTGCCTCCTTAATTTCCTCAAAGGATTTTTGGATATCTGGAATGTATCTTAGGGCAAGGGCAACCGCATAGGAAATCTTGTAGGATAGGCCTAGGGAGTTTAGGCTTGCCGCAAATTCAGAAGGGTCTGTCCCAAGGATAAAAACTAGGGCAAGGGGAATGGTAGAAAAGTACTTGAGGGCAACATTAAGTTCATAAAAAATTTGCTCCTTAGTTATAGAGTACCTACCAAATCCCTGGCAAAGAAGGCTTCTGCTAGCATAAAGCCCAACCCCATATTCTGGTTCAAAAATATAGATGGCGATGAGGTTTATTAGCGAAAATCCCGCAACTATTTTTACCAAAAAGGAAATATCATCCCATTTAATTTGGGCAAGTCTTAGGGCATAGATTGAAATTGCCATAACGAGAATTAGAAATCTGGTATCGTAGCTGGTCATGACTATGATTGACAGGAGGAGGAAGGATGTAAGTTTGCTCGTTCCTGAAAGTTTGTGGATAGGGGTGTCTTTTTCCATGTAGGCTAAGCTATTTTTCAATTCTTTGCCCCCTTTCATAGGCTATAAATTTCTCGATAAAGTCCTTGGCAGATGTTTGGGGAAGTCTTTCTCCAAGTTTGTAGAGAGAAGTTTCTGCCAAATGAGCTTTTTCTAGGAGGGTTTTGTCAGAAAAAAGCTCAGCTGGACTTATATCTCTTAGGATTTTCCCATCGACAACCACCAAGCTCCTTTCTGTGTATTCTTGAATTAGGTGCATATCATGACTAATCATTAAGATGCTTATTTGAAGAGTATCCCTCAAGTTTTCTATAAATTCCATCATTTGACTGTAGTGGTAGAAGTCTTGACCTGCTGTGGGTTCGTCCAAAATAATAAGCTCTGGATCTAGGACGAGGATGGCTGCTATACTAACCCTCCTTCTTTGTCCGTAGGAAAGAGCAGATATAGGCCAAGACTTGTAGGCCCTTAGCCCACATATATCGAGGACTTCCTCAACCTTTTTTCTAATCACTTTTTCATCTTCTCCCCTTAGCCTAAGACCTAGGGCAACTTCATCATAAATCATGGTTTTGGAGAGCATGGAGTTGGGATTTTGGAGAACGAAGCCGATTTTTTCGGCAATTTCCTTGATGGATAGGGTCTTGCTTTCGATATCTCCTATCCAAATTTCTCCCTCATCAGGTCTTAGAAACCCACAAAGAAGCTTGGCAAGGGTTGATTTGCCAGCCCCGTTTGGTCCTACTACACTTACAAGCTCTCCTTTTTTCAAGTTAAAAGAAATATTATCAAGAACTTTCCTCCCTTCATAGGAGAAGGACATATTTTTTACGTCAAGGATGACTTCTTTTGACTCCGACCTCTTGGTTGGCTTAATTTGCCCAACCCGCCTTTCAATTTTTTCCAAATCTTCCCTAGCTAGGGAAAGCTTGTCAAGGCTTGATAGGTCAGGGAATTTCTCAAGGTCAACTCCACCATAGGCTAGGGCATCGAGGTAGAGGGGGTTTCTTATGCCAACTTTTCTTAGAAGGTCAGTCCTAAGGAGGTCTTTGGGCTCAGAGTCAAAAATAATTTCTCCCTCATCCATCAAGATAATCCTATCTGGTTCAAGAAGGAGGGCTTCTTCAAGTCTGTGCTCGATTACAAGGAGGGTATAGCCTAAATCCTCGCACAAGCCTTTGACAAGTTTCATCACATCTCTTCCTGCCCTGGGGTCAAGGCTTGCCAAGGGTTCGTCAAGAAGTAGGATTGGCACATCAGATACCAAAACTCCAGCTATAGCCACAACTTGCTTTTGCCCACCGGATAAGTCCCTCGGCTTTTTATCAAGCAAGTTTAAAATATTAAGACGCTCTGCCCACGCCCTTACTTCATCAAGCATCTTTTCACGACTTACATTATCATTTTCCAAGGAAAAGGCTATATCTTCGCCAACGCTAAGGCCTACGAATTGCCCGTCCGTATCTTGGAGGACTGTTCCAACAGCAAGGGATAGGTCAAAAATCGTGGCTTGGTCAACTCTCTTGCAATTGACTATAATTTTCCCAAGCATAGATCCAGAGAAGGTGTTGGGAATCTGTCCGTTGATGGCTTTAGCAAGGGTTGATTTGCCAGAGCCAGAAGGCCCTGCAATTAGGATTTTCTCGCCCTTTTTTACCTTCAAATTTATATTTTTGAGATTGGCTTCTGCCTGACTTTTGTATTTAAAGCCGAAGTTTTCGAGGTCTATAATATAGTCCATCGGCTAGATATCTTTCCTAAGACTTCCCTCTTGGGTAGTTCTTTTAGCATAGGCTGTTAGGAGGATGCTACCTAAGATTAGGACAGATACCGAGTTAAGACCTGCTGATACCAAGCCTTGGGTAAATACCTTGTTGGCTGGTTCCTTATAAATTAGGATATCAAGACTTGGTGCAAGAAGACCCCAAGCTATGATGTTTGTAAGAATTTGACCGATATTAAAAACTATCAAATCTTTTTTGCTAAGAGAACCACTCCTTAGCTTAATTTTTCTTCCTACAAGTCCGTAGCCAAGCCCACTTACTCCTGAACAAATAACCCAGCTCCACCACAAGCCGTAAGTTAGCAAATCCTTGATGGCATGACCAATAAGGCCAACCAAGGCTCCTGTTACAGGACCAAAAATCACAGCCATGAGGGCCAGGAAGGGGTAGGTTGTTTCAAGAGATGTATTTGGAATACCGATTGGAATTGATATAAATCTGCCCAAGATAAAAAATACGGCAGCTCCAACTCCAGTGGCAACTATCTTGGTAATTGAATTATTGGTGTTCATAAAAAGTCCTTTCATTTCATATACTTATACAAATATTATAGTTAAAGCCCAAAGGCTAGTCAATCGCTAGGAATAAAATAAGAAAAGGAGTTGTTGCAAGGGATGAAATCCACTTATCTTGCAACAGCCCCTCCTATCCTTATTGGTCGGATGAATTGTCGGTATCTTTAGAATTATTGCCTAAGATTGAATCAAAAATCGACCTGAAAAATTCTATAATCTTATCCCAAAGTCCACTATCCTTGGCTTCTTGGGCAACCTTGTTGATGCTATCCTTGTTGTCTTCATAAAACTTACTAGCCTTATCGGTAAGATCTCCTGCAAGTTTTGTGAGATTTTCCTTAACCTCTGCACTATCTACAGCCGAAGTATTTTGGTAGTTTTCAAAGTAGTTAACCAAAATTTGGATATTATTATTTGAAAGAATATCTCCCATGTTTACATTATTTAGGGCATCTTTAATATAGACTGCGATTTGGTCGGCTGAAGCCGTTTCGCCAGTTTCTTCCTTGTGGTCGGCAAGTTTTTTCTTAACATCAATCACAACGCTATCGAGCTTTTTGCTATCAAACTTATCCTTGCCCTCATTTTCCTTGGCAACAGAAGATACAGTTTCAAGTTCTTCTTGGGCAGTTTTTGTTCTCTTGCTATCGAGCTTGTTGCCACGCATTTCTTCTGACTTATAAACTCCAACCAAGGCTGATTCTCCAGTAACTCTTGTGGGACTTGCCACAAGAATATCTGCTGAATTAATCCCAGCTGTGATTGCTGCATTGGTGTACTGACCTTCAGTGATGTCTGTAATATTATCCTTAGTTACAATATCAACCCTCACACCATTTTTCTTAGTTCTCTTAACAAAAACGGAAGAAATCATATTAGAATCTGGTGCAGAATAGCCTAGGTATTTTTCAAGGTCTGCCCCATCCACATAGCCAATATTTGCATTAGTCTTATCAGCCCCTACCTTGTCTGCTACAAGGTTCATTTGCTCTTCATTTAGGGCAACTCCATAAATCAAATCGTCCTTAGCTGGATCGAAGCCATCAGCAAAGCCTAGGCTAGGAAGGAAGATAGCTAGAGCCATAAGCCCTGCAATAATCTTATTTTTCATAGGTCCTCCTAAAGTTTTTCTATTTTTTCAATAATTGGGTCAAGGTCTGGCATGGAAATATCTTCTACTAGACCTGAGTCGATTTTTTCGGCAATAGTTGGGTCAATTGGAAGTTTGGCAATGGTATCAATATCATATTTCTTGCAAACCTCATCAAGCTTGCCCTTACCAAAAATCTCGTGCTTTTTTCCGCAATCAGGACACTTGAAATAGGACATATTCTCCACAAGACCAATGATATTTTTGCCCATCATCTTCGCCATCTTGATTGATTTTTCAACAACCATCTCCACAAGCCCTTGAGGAGTAGCAACAGCAACAACCCCATCAATAGGTAGGGATTGGAAAACTGTTAGGGGAACATCGGCAGTTCCTGGAGGCATATCGACAATCATATAGTCAATTTCACCCCAATCCACATCAGTATAGAATTGTTTCAAAACATTCGTTACTATAGAGCTTCTCCACACAACAGGATCAGTCTTATCACGAAGAATCATATTAACAGAAATCAACTTAATCCCATCACGGGTTGTGGCAGGATTCATAATCCCTTCCTTGGTGCCCCTAACTGGCTCATCTATTCCAAAAGCCTCTGGCATAGATGGTCCTGTAATATCGGCATCAAAGATTGCGACCTTGTAGCCTTTTTTGCTAAGACCACTAGCAAGAAGGGCAGAAACAGAGGACTTACCAACTCCTCCCTTACCGCTCATTACGGCAACAACCTTCTTGATGGAAGAACCCTCGTGGACTTTGATTTTAAATTTATCTAAATTAATATTTTTCTTTTGCATAATCTCTCCTTAACTTTTACCTGACTAGAAGCTACTAGCCAAGCCTTGTACCTTAGTATTATACTTGTACTTGTAAAGAAGTTAAGTATTTTTTCTCAATCCTTCTTTATTTTTCATCCAAAGGAGGATACTTGCACTTATTTTCATAGGGTGGATCTAAAACTTCATAAGAATTACTTATCTCTAAGAAAATCCTATTAAAACGCAAGTTCTCGCCCCTTCTATGAGTCCAAGGATAGTAGGAATACCTATAGGTTAAAGCTCTATCATCCTTGTACTTTACCAAAATCTTATAACCCCCGTTCTTGTAGTCCTTGAAAATCTCCTTACTTTCGATATTGGTATCCTCAATCCCCTGGGAAAGCCTATAGGCCTCATAGGCCCTTAGGGCGAACTTTCTTTCTACAGGATAAACAAAAATCAAAATCAAACAAGAAATCACAAGAATTCCAATAAATATTTTCCTCATCCTTCTCATATCAATCTCCTTTACTACTATTATAAGACTGGTAAAGAATTTTTCTAGTCGTCTTGGTTTTAAGCAAAAAAACAGGAGCCTAAGCTCCTGTAGCCTTAACTTCCTTTAGAAATCAATCTTCATATCTCCATCTTTGATAAGACCCTTATTTCTCATAATTTTATAAATAACAAAGGATAAAACGGCAGGTAGGATTATCTGTAGGACTAGGATACTTACAAGAGATCCTAGCCCCATAGCATTTACCGTTCCAATTTGACCAACTAGACCACTTGTTCCCATTCCAGAACCTAAGGGAGTGTTTTTCATCTTAAAGACCAAAGTCCCAACAGGAGCAAGGATGGCACTAGCAAGAGTTGGCGGTAACCATATCCATGGATTTTTGATAATATTTGGCACTTGGAACATACTAGTTCCAAGCCCTTGGGCGAGGAGTCCCTCAAGTCCATTATCCTTATAAGAAATTACAGCAAAACCAACCATTTGGCAACAACATCCCACAGTGGCAGCTCCTCCAGCAAGTCCACTAAGGCTTAACATCATGCAAATTGCTGCTGATGAAATAGGAAGAGTAAGAGCCATACCAATAGTAACAGAAACCACAATTCCCATAAAAAATGGTCTAAGCTCTGTAGACTTCATGATAAATAGACCTATCGCCTTCATAAAACTTGCCACATAAGGACCAATCAAATCTCCAACCAAAATTCCAACAAGGATAGTGATACTTGGTGTTATGATTATGTCTAGCTTGGTAGATTTTGAAACAAGCTTACCAAACTCAACCCCAAAAATCGTAGCAAGAAATACTCCTACAGGACCACCCAGCTCATAAGCACCAAGGCCAACAATTGTTGAAGCAAAAAGCACTAGATTGGGTGCCTTAAGAGATGCTGCTATGGCAACGGCAATGGCTGCCCCACTAGCCTTTTGGGCAAGAGGCCAGAGCCTTTCCGTAAGGTAGGCTATATGTAAGCTTTGCCCCAAACTATTTAGGATAGTTCCAACCAATAGTGAAGCAAAAAGACCAAAGGCCATAGCTCCCAAGGCATCAATAAAATAAGTTTTCCAAGATAAATTAATTCCTTTTTTTCGTAAAAATTCCATATTATTCCTCCAATGTATATATTCTAACACAAAATTTCCCCATTGTATATACAGTGGATAAGTTTTTCTTTATTCATATCACTTATGGAAGATATAAAGGAGTTTTTACCATTATTTCCAGCGGTTTCTATTTTTAATATTTTTGCTAATTTTCTAATTTTCTTTTGTATTTTTCTGCTAGAGTACTATTTGTTCTAGTGGTTGCTTTTTACTATCACAACTAGATCTTCTAATAGTTTTTTTCTATACCTTTAATGTTTCTTCTAACTGTTTTCTTGTCTGCTATCTCTAATATTTATTCTAATAATTTTTCTCTAATATCATTACTGTTTCTTCTAACTGCTTTCTTGTCTAAAAATCTCTTCTAACTCTTATCTTGTTTTTTTCTATTCTTGCCATCTCTTTTATTTTGAAAGCTAGTCTACGAGAAAACCCCTTTCTCTAAGCTTGTTTTCTATATCTAGCTTATCTTTCTCCCTTCTCACTTCTATGGTGTGATAGTGGATATTGTCGGTCAAATTTTTTAGGGGTGTTGCCTCATCGATGGATTTTAGGAAGGAATCGACCCCATTTCTTGAGCTTATGTCTAGGTCTTTTCTTATCATCCCATAGGTCTTGTGGTTTACAAAAACATCAACCACCCTTCCCCCTCCGTCAACTATGGTATTTAGCTCTTCTTTGATTCTCTTATCATCATGGCTAGATTTTATTATAAAGGTCAGATGATTTTTGCCAGCAAGCTTGTAGCCCTTGTTGGTGGATATTATTTCATAGCCAGCTGCCTTTAGGATTGATATATCTTTAACGATTACTTGTCTGGTTACCTTAAACCTTAGAGCAAGTCTTGAGCCAGATATTGGTTTTTCTTCATCTTGCAGTGTTTTAATTATTGCTAGTTGTCTGTTTTTTGTTTCCATATTAACCTCTATATCACTGTACCTCAAAATTATATTTGACATTTTATTTATTTGTTGTAATATATACCTAAGAACTTTGATGAGATGAGTAGCCAAAGTGTTTATAATAAAGAGAACCCATGGTTGGTGTGAATGGGAATTGTGAATCTTGGTGAATAAAGACTCTGAGTTTTGTCGGGGATGGTTTGATCTGGCAACGGGGCTTGCCCGTTATAGCAAGAGAGTATGATTGTACTTATTGAGATGTATGCCGTGAGGTCTACTAAAATTAAGGTGGTAACGCGAATTTCGCCCTTATTGCTTCCATGATGGAGGCAGTAGGGGCTTTTTTTTACAATCAAATTTATTGAGAAAGGATTATATTATGAAGAAATTTTTGAACTTAATGCTTGCGATTGTCTTGTTATTTACACCTTTGACGAGGGCAAAGGCAAGTGAGGATGACACTTTTAGGATAGGGATGGAAGTAAACTACGCACCATACAACTTCTCCCAAGTAGATGATAGCAATGGAGCCTACCCTGTAAAGAACTCTTCTGGAGAATATGCTAATGGCTATGACGTGCAATTTGCCAAAAAAATTGCTGATGGGCTTGGCAAAAAACTAGAGATTTATAAGATTGAGTGGGACGGACTTATTCCTGCCCTAACTAGTGGCAAGATTGATGCTATTATAGCTGGTATGAGTCCAACAGAGGAGAGGTTAAGGCAAATAGATTTTTCTAAGCCTTACTACCACGCTAAGATGGTTATGGTTACCCAAAAGGATTCAAAGTATGCTAGCGCTAAGTCAATTAACGACTTTGAGGGGGCAAAAATCACTGCCCAACTTGGTACTTTCCATGTGGATATGATTGATCAGATGAAGGGTGTCAACAAGCAAGAACCTATGGATTCTTTCCCAACTATGATAGCTGCTGCTAATGCAGGAACTATTGATGGATATGTTTCTGAGGAAGCTGGGGCTCAATCAGCTATTGCTTCTAATCCAAAGCTTACATATGTAAAGTTTGATGAGGGAAAGGGCTTTAAGACTAACGAATCTGATACAACTGTTGGTGTTGGTATTGCTAAGAATTCTCCTCTAACTGCCCAAATCAACCAAATCCTCGATGGGATGGATATTGAGAAGGAACAAGAAGAGATTATGGGAGCTATGACTAAACTTACAGCCGATGAGGAGAAAAGCGAGGGTTTCTTCGATGAAGTTAAGTCCATTTGGTCAACTTACTCAGCTCTTTTCCTAAGAGGTGTTGTTAATACCCTAGTCATAGCTGTAGTTTCAACTATCCTTGGATTTTTGATAGGTCTTGTTGTTGCAGTTATCAGAAGAAGTGAGGTTAAAAAGAGCGATAACGCACTATCCTACTACTTCCATAAGCTAGTTAACTGGATTCTTGCAGCCTATGTAGAAATCTTTAGGGGAACTCCAATGATGGTTCAATCCGTAATAATTTTCTATGGCTTGAAGCAATATTTTGATATAGACTTATCGACAATGTTTGCGGCAATTCTCATTGTATCTATCAATACAGGAGCCTACCTATCAGAGGTTGTTCGTGGGGGTATTAATTCGATTGACAAGGGACAGTTTGAAGCTTGCAAGGCAATTGGTATGACCGAGTCTCAGGCTATGGTTCATGTTGTTCTTCCTCAAACTATTCTTACCATCCTCCCATCTCTTGGTAACGAGTTTGTAATCAACATCAAGGATACATCTGTTCTTAACGTAATTTCTGTAACAGAGCTATTCTTCATGTCTAAGTCAGTTGCAGGATCAACCTACCAATATTTCCCAACTTACCTAATAACAGCAGTAATATACTTTGTCCTAACCTTTACTATCACAAGAATCCTCTTGGTTCTTGAAAGAAAGTTTAATGATAAGGACTTTATAATGGAATCATCAACAGGAGCGAGAAATGTCTGAGATAATTAGAGTAAATAATTTAGAGAAAAAATTCGGGGACAACATAGTCCTAAAGGATATCAATATGGAAGTAGACGAAGGAGAAGTAGTTTCAATTATCGGTTCATCAGGATCTGGTAAGTCAACCCTCCTGCGTTGTCTAAATCTTCTTGAGAAGCCAACAAGTGGAGAAATCCTCTACAGGGGATCTAACATTCTAGATCACAAGTTTGACCAAAGGAAGTTTCGTTCTAGGGTGGGCATGGTTTTCCAAAACTTCAACCTTTTCAATAACAAGACAGTCCTAGAAAATTGTATGCTAGGTCAGCTTAAAGTTTTAGGCAAAAGCCACGCAGAAGCCGAAGAAACTTCAAGAAAGTTCCTAGAGTCTGTAAATATGCAAAATTATGTCAACGCAAAACCTAGTCAAATCTCTGGCGGACAAAAACAAAGGGTGGCAATAGCTAGAGCCCTTTGCATGAACCCTGATGTTCTACTATTCGATGAGCCAACCAGTGCCCTTGACCCAGAAACTGTAGGCGAAGTTCTTGATGTAATGACTAAGCTTGCTAGAAGTGGGATGACAATGATAGTAGTAACCCACGAGATGGACTTTGCCAGGGACGTTTCAACTAGGGTGCTCTTTATGAACAAGGGAATTATCCTAGAAGATGGCAGTCCAGAAAAAATATTCACCAACCCAGACAACGACAGAACTAAGGAATTTTTAAAGAGATTCCTAGAAGATTAGATGAAAAAAGTAGATGAAGATTGACTCTCATCTACTTTTTTTGACTATTTTAGAAGGATTTTTATCTGTTGGCTGTGGCTACTAGTGGGATGCCTGTTTGGGCGATTGATTTTATTACAACATCGCCAACTTTGACTGGTGCTTTAATTGTGGCTTGGTTGATTTCTTTCATAGCTTGGGCCATCTTATCTTTTGGGATGGCTTCTAGTGTTTTTACTGGAACTGAGTAGGAGCTTCCACCTTCTAGCTTGACTGTTGAGGTGATTGTCCTTACTGGGTTTGTTACTTCATTTCTAGCGTAAACTTCTCCCCTCTTGCAGGTATTGCCTGTTATTTGGGTGATTGTTCCATCATCTTCCATGGTTACTGTTACACTACAACCTAGAGGACAATTTATACATGTTAATTCTCTTTTCATATTTCCTCCAATTTGATTTCTATTTCTTTAGCACCTTCGCCTAGGTCAGATTTTTTGAGGGTTAGGTTTTCCATCTCTCCTGGGGCATAGACTAGTTTTTTCTTTTTTGCTACTTCCTTACCATCTACAAACATTTTTAGGATTCTATTTTGGTAGACGTTGTTAACCCTAAATCTCACAATCGCTGTATCTGCCATGGTGTCTGGGTTGATATATTGAGGAAGGGTATAGCTGATTCCATCTCCTGCTTTTAAATAGATTGGTGCAGTTTGTGCTTCTTTGAACTTTTCTTCTATGTAGGCTGCTGCAGAGGTTGCTGCTAGTTCACTTTCTTCTGTTACATAGTCTACCAAATCGTGAACATGGAGGACGTTGCCACAAGCAAAGACTCCTGGGATATTGGTCATTAGTCTGTCGGATACAACTGCCCCCTTGGTTTTTGGATCGATTTCAATTCCAGCTTCCTTAGTTAGTTCGTTTTCTGGAAGTAGACCTACAGAAAGAAGGATGGTGTCGCAATCGTAGTGTTTTTCTGTACCAGCAATTACCTTCATGTTTTTATCTACTTGAGAAAGGGTACAACCTTCAACCCTTTCCTTGCCTTCTATGCCTGAAATGGTTGTGTTAAAGTAAAGAGGAATGTTAAAATCGTCCAAGCATTGGACAATGTTTCTCTTTAGTCCTCCTGAATATGGCATGATTTCTGCCACGCATTGGACTTCCGCTCCTTCTAAGGTCATTCTTCTTGCCATAATTAATCCTATATCTCCAGAGCCAAGGATTACAACTTTCTTGCCTGGCATATAGCCTTCAAGGTTAATCATCCTCTGAGCAGTTCCTGCTGAATAAACCCCCGCTGGACGGCTACCGGGAATGTTTAGGGCTCCCCTTGGTCTTTCCCTGCAACCCATAGCAAGGATTACTGCCTTGGGTTTTATGGTAAACATTCCATTTTCTTCATTCATCAAAGTTAAGGTCTTATCATTGGCAAAGTCCATTACTATTGTGTTTAGGAGCACATCTATATCTCTTTTTTCCACTTCGTCGGCAAATCTTTGGGCATATTCAGGACCTGTGAGTTCTTCCTTGAACCTATGTAGGCCAAAACCGTTGTGGATACATTGGTTTAGGATGCCTCCAAGCATCTCATCTCTTTCTACAAGCAATATGTTTTTTACACCGAGGTCATAGGCCTTGGCTGCCGCAGCTAGTCCTGCAGGGCCTCCTCCTACTACTACTAAATCATAATTTTTCATCCCTTAGCTCCTTACTTTACATGTCCCTTTATATAATATGAGTTTTTGCTATTTTTAACTATATCATCGTAGTTTTCGCCAAGCTCTCTGGCAAGAATCTCCATAACTCTTGGCAAACAGAAGCCCCCTTGGCATCTACCAGCTGTTGCCCTTACCCTTCTTTTGACGCCATCAACAGTTCTTGCACCCAATGGGCGATTGATGGCTGCAACTATTTCTCCTTCTGTTACCTTCTCGCACCTACAAATTATTTTTCCATAGCTCTTGTCTTTTTTGATTAGATCATCATGCTCTTCAATGCTTAATTCGCTTGTCTTTGGGATTGGCTTTCTGTCGTAGGTGAAGTCCTTATTTTCAGGAAGCTTTAGCTTATCACTTACAAGCTTTGCCATATATTCGCCGATAGCTGGAGCTGAAGTAAGCCCTGGAGATTCGATTCCTATACAGTCAAAAAATCCATCAAGACTTTCTTTAAGGATAAAATCTCCTCCTTTTTCGTGAGCTCTGTTTCCTGAAAATGATGTGATTACCATTCTTACAGGAACATTTACAACTGTGTCGTTGGATTTTTCTATAACTTCTTCAAGGTGTTCTCTAGTTGTCCTAAAATCTCCCTTATCATCTACAAAGTCAGATGTAGGACCCACCAAGGTGTTGTCATCAATGGTTGGAGAAACAAGGATGCCCTTACCCTTATCTGAAGGAAGGTTGAACATAACGTGGTTTACAAAACCCTTGGTGTCCTTATCAAGAAGGAGGTATTCCCCACGTCTAGCTCTGATTTCAAACTTCTCATCGCTAACCTTATTATGAATTTCATCAGAATAAAGACCTGCCGCATTTATAACTGTCTTGGTTTCATATGTAGATTTTTCTGTAACAACTTCCCAATATCCATCTTTTGAGTTAGTTTCGATCACCTTTTCATTAAATTTATAGTCGCATCCATTGATATTTGAAACCTCAGCAAAGGCAATATTCATCAAAAATGGATCAACAATTCCAGCTTCCTTGCAATAGAGGGCATAGCAAACATCTTCGGACACATTTGGCTCCATCTTTCTCACCTCATCGCCATTAAGGATTTCCATCCCTCCTACACCATTTTCAATCCCTTGGTCATAAAGCTCTTTTAATTTTGGGTAGTCCTTCTCATCGTGGCAGAGGACAAAAGTTCCGATTTGCTTGTAAGGAAAGGATAATTTCTTAGCCTCATCAGCCATCATATGGTTGCCTCTGACATTCATTTTTGCCTTCATTGTACCAGGATGGGCGTCATAGCCCCCGTGGCAGATACCGGAGTTAGCCTTGGATGTTTCAGTACAAACATCTTCATTTTTTTCTATTAGCAGGAATTTTCCTTCTTTCTTGGATAATTGGTAGGCAATGGATGTTCCTGTAACTCCTCCGCCTATAATTATAGCATCATACATATCTTCCTCCATAAATTTTCGGATAGAAAAAAGCAAGCCAAAGTAGGGTCATACTTTAGCTCGCTTCCTCTAATCATTATTCTCTTGTTATTATATTATCACAAATTTTATCTTTTGTAAATTATTCTTCGTAAGTTTTTGCCCAGCTAAAGGATCTGTCGACTGCTCTTTGCCAGTTCCTATCTTTCTTATCTCTTTCATCTCGACTAATTGATGGGTTAAATTCTCTATCAACTTGTCTATAGGCTCTGATTTCATCAAGGTCCTTGTAATATCCTACCGCAAGACCAGCAAGATAAGACGCTCCGAGGGCAGTTGTTTCCAAAGTTTTTGGTCTTTCTACCTTGGTTTGAATCATATCAGCTTGGAATTGCATCAAGAAATTGTTGGCACTTGCTCCACCATCAACCTTCAATTCGTGGAGATTTCTTCCACTATCCCTAGACATGGATTGGAGAACATCGTTGGTTAGGTAGGCAAGGGATTCGAGGGTTGCTCTTACTATATGGTATTTGTTAGTTCCCCTTGTAAGTCCAACTATAGACCCTCTGGCATAAGCATCCCAGTAAGGTGCCCCAAGACCAGTAAAGGCTGGAACAACATAGCAACCATTAGTATCGTCCACCTTGCAAGCCATATACTCTGTATCATCGGCAGCATCGACAATCCTAAGTTGGTCTCTAAGCCATTGGATAGCAGAACCTGCAACAAAGATTGACCCCTCAAGGGCATATGTAACCTTGCCATCCCCAAGTCCCCAAGCGATTGTAGTAACCAGACCATTTTCTGATTTTACAGCACTTTCTCCTGTATTCATTAGGAGGAAGGCACCTGTCCCATAAGTATTTTTGGCATCCCCCTCATCAAAACAAGTTTGACCGAAAAGAGCTGCTTGTTGGTCTCCTGCTATACCTGCTATTGGAATTTCACCATCGAAGTAACCTGCAAAGGTATTTCCATAAACGTGAGAAGATGGTTTTACATCTGCTAACATGCACTTTGGAATATTTAAGATTTCGCATAGTTCATCATCCCATTCTAGGGTGTGAATATTAAAAATCATAGTTCTTGAAGCATTTGAATAATCTGTTACATGAACCTTGCCACGAGTGAGATTATAAATTAGCCATGTATCGACAGTTCCAAAAAGCAGTTCGCCATTTTCCGCCCTTTGTTGACCATTTTCAATATGATCTAGAATCCATCTAATCTTAGTTGCTGAAAAATATGGGTCTACAACAAGCCCCGTCTTATCTTGGATAGTTTTTCTGTAACCATCTGCCACAAGTTTATCCGCCATATCAGCTGTACGACGACATTGCCAAACGATTGCGTTATAAACTGGCTTACCAGTCTCCTTTTCCCAAACTATAGTTGTCTCTCTTTGGTTGGTAATACCAATAGCCTCTATTTCACTAGCATCTATACCGAGTTTTGCAATAGCTTCTGTGCAAACTCCAAGTTGAGTTGACCAAATTTCTGTAGCATCATGTTCCACCCAACCTGGATGTGGGAAGAATTGGGTAAATTCTTTTTGGGCCACAGACATGATTTCACCTTTTTTGTTAAAAATGATTGCTCTATTACTTGTTGTTCCAGCATCTAGTGCCATGATATATTTTCCCATAATATCTCCTTTTACATTTTCCAAACATCTGTGTTAGAAGATGATATAGCAATAGCGTTAGCCTTTAGAGCCTCCACCACATCGGATTTCTCCTTGATAAGTCCTCCCGCAACAATAGGAATCCTAGTTCTTTTCGATAAATCAGCCAATACCCTTGGCATAATTCCTGGAAGAATTTCAATAAGGTCGCAATTAGCTTTTTTGACAGTTTCTTTGACATTCTCATAAGATAGAGAATCCAAAACAAAAAATCTTAGGATGGCAAAAAGTCCTATCTGCCTAGCATAGCTGGCATTTTGGGGCCTTGTCGTAATAATTCCATCAGCCTTAGTGTAATTTTTAATAAAAGATGCAGACAAAGGGGAGCTTGACAAGCCTTCTATTAAATCCTCATGAACCATAACTATTTTCCCCTTACTTTTAAGTTTATTTACTATGTGGGGGATGCTTTCTACAGTCCCAAAAAGCACGAAAACTATTTTGTTTTCACTATCCAAAGAGTCTCTTAAATCTTTGTTGTTCTTAGTAGCCATGATTATGGGATTTTCATACATAGCCTCGAAAATCTCTTCCTTTGTCATACAACCTCCAAAATACAGAAAGCGAGCATGTATATATCTACGCTCGCCTTCTCTTTTATATTCTCTTACAAGTAGTTTACCATAAAAAATAAATGCTTGCAATCATTTTCATATTTTTCTTTAATTATAAATAAAACTGGTATTTACTTAGTCAAGCCAAGGCTTTTCCTAGGAAAAGGATAGGAGTTACTTGAAGTTTTCATCGTCCTTCTTGCCCTCGCTGATACCTTCTGAGGAAAGCACTTGTGGAATAGTCTTTAGGATAATCTTTAGGTCATTTAGGAAACTAACTTTACTAGCATACTCGCCGTCAGTTTCTGCCTTCTTCCTAGGTGGGAGATTGTCCCTACCAGATATTTGACTAAGACCTGTAATTCCTGGCTTTACACGAAGAGCGTCAAAGTCTTTTCTTAGTTTTATAAGCTCTTCTTCCTTGAGAATTACAGGCCTTGGTCCTACAAGGCTCATATCCCCTTTGACAATATTTATTAGTTGGGGAAGTTCATCAATGGAAGTCTTTCTTATGAATGCTCCAACCTTGGTGATGTAGCTTGTAGCATTATCAAGCTCCCAAGTAGCTTGGTCTTTGGGCGCTTCCATCTTCATCGACCTAAACTTATAGCACAAGAAAGGAATCCCATCCTTACCCGATCTTTCTTGGATGAAAAAAATCTTGCCCTTGGGATCTTCAATTTTTATTGCCAAAGCTGTTAATAAGAATATCGGAGATAGTAAAATTAGGGCAAGTCCTGCCAAAAGTCTATCTATAATATTTTTAACATACTTTTCATACATATTTTACTCCGTCTATCAAACAATTTTCCTAGGAAACATCATCCTATATCTTACTCCACAAATAAGGAAATTTCATCATCGCTTAGTTCCCTGTATTCTCCCTCTTGTAGGTGACCATCAAGTTTTAAAGCTCCTATGGCAAGTCTCTTTAGGTCAACTACCTCGTTGCCACAATTAGCAAAGAGCCTTTTTACTAGGTGAAACTTGCCTTCGGTTACGGTAACTTGCGCCTCATTTTCTTTTAGAATTTTAAGGTTTGCTGGTCTTGCTGTGTAGTCGTCTTCCTTGATATAGACTCCCTCTTTGAAAATTTCTATAAGACTTTCATCAATTGGATCTCTTGTCTTAGCTAGGTAGACCTTTTCTGTGTTAGAATTTGGGCTTGTAACCTTGTGGATGAATTTGCCATCAGTTGACAAAAGCAAAAGTCCTGTCGTGTCCTTATCAAGTCTTCCTGCTATGGAAAGGTCAAGGTTTTTGTAGAAATCATCCAAAAGGTCAATGACAGTTGGATCCCTATCCTCAGTTGCTGACAAATATCCCTTTGGCTTGTTCATCATTATATACAAATTTTCAAAGTAGTCTACGAAGTGGCCCATGTAGTAAACCTCGTCGACCTTTGGGTCAACTTGGATGGAAGTATCTTTTACAAGATTTCCATTTACTTCAATAGCTCCTTTTTTGGCATTTTTCTTGATATTCTTTCTTGTATCAAGACCTGAATTGCCTATCATCTTATCTAATCTCATCTTCTGCCTTTCTCAAGCACCCTACTAGTAGCAAGGCTAAGCTCGTCAAATGATTCATAAAAACCACGCAAATACTCGCTACCCTTGGGACTTATATAGTAATACTTTCTCCTTGGTCCTATCTTTGACTTCTTGTAGGCACCTAGGATAAAGCCTTTTTTTGATAATCTTTGAAGGATTGGGTAGACCGTTCCCTCAGTCATGGCATAGAACCCAGAGTTTTTTAGCTCCTCAACGATTTCATAGCCGTAGGTTTCGTTATTTTTTATTATATGGAGGATAATCCCCTCGATTACTCCCTTTAACATTTGAGATTCTATCATAATATCACCTACCTATATTGTATAACATAGTAGACTAAATGCAAGCTCTCTTACAGTAAAATCGCATAGGGCAAAGCTTACACTCGCCCTTATCTGTTGTTTTTTCGTTAAAGTTTTCGTCTACAATATTTCTTGCTATCCTGTCTATGGCAAAAATATCAAAATCCTCTTCTTCAACCCTTATCTCCTGATCTTTTTCTATGAAGTAGAGTAACATCCCTGTCGGATTTTCTCCATTTTCCTTCATTAGATTTTTGTAGGTTATAAGCTGTCCCTTGTATTTTTCAAGAGCCTTTTCATCAAAAGAGCCCGTCTTTAGGTCGATTATGGTTCCGTCTTTTAAGATTAGGTCGAGGCTACCTTGGAGGATATAAAAATCCCTATCAGCCTTGTAATTTGCCTCGCTATTTCTCACATCAAATCCCATATTTAAAAGGTTTGATATGCTTGCTATATAGGCAGGATTCTTCTCTAGGAAGGCCTTCATATCATCCTTGATGAAATTATCCGAGTAGAGGTATTCAGCAAGGGCATGAACCCTGCTACCAAAGGTCAAACTTTTAGTTTTATGAGTTTTGTAGGAAAGTTTCCTCAAAAATAGGTACTTTTGGGGGCAGGTATGGTAGATGGCTATATCTGTAGTATAGGCTAGGATAGGCTTATCCTTTTTTTCTGCTTCTTTTTTGAATGCTATTGTAGAAAGATTGGAGCTTGAATCTAGGCTATTGGCAAAGGCCTTGATTCTTTTATCCCTTGAATTATCAAAGACGACCAAAAGATTTTTCGCCCTTGTAAAGGCTGTGTAATACTTCCTATAAAAATCTAGCTGGTCTTGGTCAGAACTTGGTTTTCTCTCATACTTTTCCAAAAATTTCTCCCCAAATCCCCTCGGATAATCATTAAGGCTTGAAACAAAAACTACATCAAATTCCAAGCCCTTGGCCTGGTGGATGGTCATAAAGTTAACCCCATCCTCGAAAGAATCTTCCTCATCGTATTCTGCTAGGGCGTTATTCTTATAATAAACATAGAGGTAGGAGAAGATAAATTTTAGCTTTGAACTTTCTTGGTAGGTAAAAATATCATCAAAGTCGACACATAGGCTAAGGAACTTGCCAATATTTTTCTGGATTCTCATCTTGGCACTTTCGTCTTTGGCCCAACCTATAATTTTCTGGTGAAAATCAAGGCCCAAGGCTCTATATACAATAGCAGAGAGTTTTTCTCCCTCTCCAATCTTATTTAAAAAGTCCCTTATTTCATCATTGGCCCCTAAGTTTTCATCTTCTAGGATACTTGCCAGATACTTTCTGTACTTATTTTTCTTCCAGTCCTTTTGGCCAGAAAAATCAAGGTGAATCTTATCGACTCCAGCGTATTTTAGGAGGATATAGACCATAAGACGAATTTCTTTCCTATAGAAATACTGATCACTCTTCCTATTTATCACCCTAAGACCCGATTTTTCCAAGGCTAGCTGGAGGGTTGAGGGAAAATCATTGTAGAAAGACGGAAAAAGAAAGGCGATTTGCTTGGCCTTGATTTTTTTTGTTAGGTGGTTGACTATAGCCACAATATTTCCAATATTTTCTGCCCTCGCCCTAACTATGGTGTTGGGGTTTTCCACTTGGTCAACTGCCATCAAGTCTTTTTTGCCCGTTGGCTTTACCTTGTCTATGAAGGTCTTGGCCTTAGCAACTATAAATTGGTTTGACCTATAATTTATCATAAGCTTGTAGGCTGTCGACCTTAGTCCAGTTTTTTGGTAAAATCTTTGGTCAAAGTCTAGGAGGTTGTTGGCTGATGCTCCCCTGAAGGAATAGAGGGCTTGGTCATCATCCCCAAAGACAATAATATTTCCCTTATTGCCTAAGTTGAAGGCGATTTCTTCTTGGATAAGGTTGGTATCTTGGTATTCATCCACCACAACAAGGTCAATTTCCCCTCTAATTTTTTCACCTATAAGGGGATCGGCTAAGAGGTCATGAAATCTCTTTAGGATTAATTGGAAATTGATAAGACCCAACCTATCCAAAAGCCCCTCATAGGTCCTATAAATTGCATAGGCAAGCCTATCCCTGGCATCTTCAGATTCTTTAAGGGCTTGTAAGTCGAGCAAATTGTTTACGATGCTTTCAAAGATTTCCAAAACCTTGGAGGTCGGATTCCCTTGGATTAGGTCAGAAAATCCTTCAAGGCTTGTGAAAAGCTCAATGTTTTCCATCAACAAATACTCTTCCATATTTGAGTCAATTACTGTAAGGCTGAAGAACTTATCATCAAGTTTCCTAAATTTTTTGATAAAATCAATGGCTAAGGAGTGGAAATTTCCTATCATCATATTTTTTAGGTCAACGTTTAGCTTATCTTGCTTGAGCTTACTAATAATTCTCGTATTTAACTCTCTAGCAGCCTTTTTGGTAAAGGTTGTGATTAGGATTTTGTTGGGAGAAAATCGTCCTCTCTTGATTTCTTCTGCCACAAAATTAACTATGGTATGGGTCTTTCCTGTACCAGGCCCTGCTAGGACATAGGCTGGCAATTTAGCGTTTTTTATTATCTCTTCTTGGTCTTTATTAATCATAAAACTTTCTCATAGCAAATCCTAGCCTTAGGAGTGCCATCCTCATCTATATGGATTTGTCCAAGTTCCCTAAAGTCAAACTTAGCCAAAAGCCCCCTCATCCTAAAATTATCCTCGTGAGTGTCAATCCTTAACGAATCCCTAGCTGATTTTTGTGCAAAGTCAAGAACCTTTTCCATAAACTTTGTCCCAAGACTTGGTATTTTCCCGCTGGTATCGACCATCATAGTGTGGACTACCAGATAATTTTTTCCCTTGAATTTATCCTCGTGGATAGTGTAAGTTTCTTCTACAGTAGGAGAAAGAAAGGCATAGCCGACAACTTTGCCATTTTCCTCAAGGACATAGGAACCCTTGTTTGCTAGTTGCTTCTTGACTATCTCGATATTGGGATTGGTCTTTTGCCATTGGTCGACCCCATCATCGTGAAGGGACTTTCTAGCCATGGCTATAAGCCCTCCTATATCCTTCAAATCATCAGTCCTAGCCTTTCTAAAATCCATAAATTTCCTCCTTCTTACTCTTCTTATTATACTCCCTAAATTCCTTAGCTTGGTTTGTAAGATAATTTAACAACCTGTATAATGATACTATAATAAAGACAGGAAGGAATTTTATGTACGATTATTTAATTATAGGAAATGGAATTGCTGGCCTATCAGCAACCGAAGAAATCAGAAAAAAAGACGAAAACGCAACAATCCTCATAGTTTCAGAAGAAAAACCATCTACCTATTGGAGAACAAGACTATCAGATTTAATAAGTAAAGACTTCACTGATGATGAAATTTTTGTTAAAAAACACCCTTGGTATAACGAAAGAAAAATCGAGGAAAGACTTGCCACTAAAGTAGAGAAAATAGATCCAGAAAAAAGAATTGCCTACCTTACAAATGGCGAAGAAATCGCATTTGCTAAGGCTCTACTTGCAACAGGAGCTACAGCCTTTGTTCCACCAATCAAAAATGTAGATGCCCAAGGAGTTTTTGCTATTAGAACTGTGGACGACTTGAGAAACTTCAAAAATTATGTAGCTGGCAAAAAAGAAGTTGTCGTAATCGGTGGAGGTATCTTGGGCCTTGAGGCAGCCTTTTCCGCCCAAAAACTCGGACTTTCAATTACAGTTATAGAAAGCTTCGACTACCTTTTAGCTCGCCAACTCGACCGTGAACTTTCAGAAAAACTTGAAAGTAAGCTAAATGAAATGGGAATTAAGACCTTCACAGGCAAAAATACCGAAGAAATCTTGACCAAAGATGGTGTAGTTTGTGGAATAAAACTTTCTGATGGCACAACAATCTCAGCTGATGCAATCATGGTTCAAGCAGGAATCAGATCAAATATCAAAATCGCCCAAGATTCAGGCCTTCAAACGGAAAGGGGAATCATGGTTGATGACCACCTAGAAACAGCCCATAAGGGCATATTTGCAGCTGGAGATTGTGCTCAAATCGGTAAATTTACCATAGGTCTTTGGACTTCTAGCCAAGAGATGGGCAAAATCGCTGGCCACAACATGACTGGAGATAACGAATCCTACATTCAACCAAAACCATTCTCAACCCTCATGCTTGGCGATATCAAGCTATTTTCTGCTGGAATGAACTCTGGCGAAGGAGTTGAGGAAGAGAAGAAAGAAGTAGGAGCAAATATCTACAAACTTTTCAAAAAAGATAACTCCTATGTTGGAGGCATCCTCTGGGGCGATATCAAATACCAAGCAGATGTCAAAAACATAGTATTTAACCATGTAGATCCACAAGAAACTAAACTCGGCACAGAAGTTTTTGGAAAGTAAGAACCCACCTATAAGTTATAGAAAAACCACTAGCCCGTAAGTAAGCCTAGGTTTACTTTATGGGCTTTTATAATAGATACCTCATCCTCATATCCCCATCAAAGCTTAAAGCAAAATATATTTACACTTAAAAAGAAGTCGGACTTTTATTGCCGACTTCAAGCTTTTTCAATTTTTCTCTATGATTGTATTAATAGCCGCCTGAACAGCTTGGTACCTATCCTTATCCGACTTTGCCGCTAGGCAGGTTATCAAATATCTTTTGCCATCTTTTTCATACAAGGCAAGTAGATTATAAGATTCAGCCATAGTACCAGTCTTTAACCCCTTGATATATTTATTGTAATATAGTGAACCTCTATCCAAAAACTCATTAGTGTTTTTCCAGGTAAAATCTCCCTGGATAGTGTGGATGGTAAAGGAGCTTTCTCCCACACATTCTCTGACAAAGTCATAGGCAAGGAGCTTTAAAGCTACCCTATTGATATCATCCAAATCTGTGTAAGCCTGAGTAGAAAAGCCACTAGGGTCGAAGAGGTCTGTATTTGTATAGCCTTCTTTTTGTAGGTAGTCTTTGAGGTTTTTCACAAAGTATTCTACATATTCTTTCGTGCTATAGCCATCTCCAAGCTCTTTTTTACCAATATTATAGGCCAGTGCATAGGCTGCATCGTTGCCAGAAGGGACAAGCATGGCTTGGATTATTTGCTTGACTGTATATTCTCCACTTCTTAAATCTGCTAGGGATGAGCCCTCAGGAACAAGGCTTATGAGTTCATCACTTATCTCGACCTTATCATCTAGCTTTACCTTAGTCATCGCATAATCTATTGCAAAAAGCTTAGCTAGACTTGCGACAGATGGCAATTGTTTGCCACCCTCATAGAATAAATACTTTCCCTCATCAAGGTCATAGACCGAAAAAGCCAGGGCATCTTCAGGAACTTTTACGTCTTTGGTATTCACTATAAAGTCTACCTTGTCATATAAACTTTTATAAAGTCTGGATTCTAGAATTTTATTCTTAAATAAGCCAAATGTTCCTAGAAGTATTAGCAAAAGAATGAATCCTCTAGTTAAAAATTTCTTTCCTTTATTATTTTTTTTCATATTTTTCCTATCCTCTTAGCTCTATTTATTAAGATTATATAAGTTAGCCTTTATTTTTCAATCATTAAATTCTATAATCCATATGAAAAAAATGATAAAGGTTTATTTAGTCTTACTTTTAAATTAGACCTATTGAGCTTTCAAGCAAAAGAAAAAGGGGAGTTTCCTCCCCCGCCTTACTCCCAATCATGGATTGAGGTTCTGGTTTTTAATACATACCTGGCATACCTGCTGGCATTTGTGGTGCTTCTTCTTTTGGTAGGTCTGCTACTGCTGCTTCTGTTGTTAGAATCATTCCTGCAACTGAAACTGCATTTTGTAGGGCAGATCTGGTTACCTTGGTTGGTTCTACGATTCCTTTCTCGAACATATTTACAAATTCATCATTGTAAGCATCGTATCCCTCGTCTTTAGCAGATTGTTTAACTTTTTCTACTATTACAGAACCATCCATACCAGCGTTTTCTACGATTTGTCTTAGTGGAGCTTCTAGGGCTTTTTGGATTATTATAGCACCAGTTTTTTCATCTCCCTTTAGGCTTTCTTCAAGTTTTACCACTTTTTCGATTGCACCAATTAGGACAACTCCACCACCTGCAACGATTCCTTCTTCTACTGCAGCTCTTGTTGCTGATAGGGCATCTTCAATCCTATATTTTTTCTCTTGCATTTCAGTCTCTGTTGCAGCCCCGACATTGATTACTGCAACTCCACCCGCAAGTTTAGCAACTCTTTCTTGAAGTTTTTCTTTTTCATATTCGCTATCTTCTTTTTCAAGTTGTTGACGAATTAGAGCTACTCTCTCACTTAGGGCAGTCTTGTCACCCTTGCCTTCTACGATTGTAGTGTTGTCCTTGTCAACCTTAACTTTCTTAGCTGAACCAAGCATTTCGATAGTTGTATCTTTAAGATCCATGCTAAGCTCTTCGCTTATTACATTAGCTCCTGTAAGGATAGCTATATCTTCAAGCATAGCCTTTCTTCTATCTCCATAGCCAGGTGCTTTCACAGCTACAACATTGAAAGTTCCTCTTAGTTTGTTGAGGATTAGGGTTGTGAGAGCCTCTCCATCAACATCATCTGCGATTATTAGTAGAGGTTTAGCTGCTTGAACAGCTTGTTCAAGTAGAGGTAGGATTTCTTGGATGTTTGATATCTTCTTGTCAGTTAGAAGGATGAATGGGTCATCAAGTTCTGCTATCATCTTTTCGTTGTCTGTTGCCATATAAGGTGATAGGTAGCCCTTATCAAATTGCATACCTTCAACTACATCTAGGTAGGTGTTGGTTGTTTTTGATTCTTCTACTGTGATTACTCCATCATTGCCAACTTTTTCCATAGCATCAGCGATGAACTTACCAATTTCTGGATCTGCTGATGAGATTGTTCCAACATTTTCTATAGCTTGTTTATCTTCTACTTCTCTTGAATTTTCTTTGATGTAGGCTACAACTTCGTCAGTTGCTTTCTTTAGTCCCTTTTGTAGGACTACTGGGTTTGCTCCAGCTGCAAGGTTCTTTAGACCTTCTTTGATTATAGCATGAGCTAGAACTGTTGCTGTTGTAGTTCCATCTCCTGCTACATCATTGGTTTTTGTGGCAACTTCTTTTACAAGTTGAGCTCCCATATTTTCAAACCTATCTTCAAGTTCTATATCTTGGGCAATTGTTACACCATCGTTTGTGATAGTTGGTGCACCATAAGCCTTATCAAGAACAACATTACGTCCCTTAGGTCCAAGGGTTACCCTAACTGCATTTGCTAGTTTATCAATTCCTGCTTCAAGACCAGCTCTTGCTTCTGATGAAAATTTAATATCTTTAGCCATATCTACGCTCCTTACCTATTCTACAACTGCTAGTATATCATTGTATTTAACTACGATATATTCACAATCATCAAGTTTTACATCAGTTCCTGCATATTGAGAATAAATTACCTTATCTCCAACACTTAGGGAACCTTTTTTCTTTTCGTCATTTTCTATATCGCTAGAAATAGCCACAACTTCTGCGTATTGTGGTTTTTCTTGGGCACTTTCTGGAAGTACGATTCCTGAGGCTGTTGTCTTTTCTGCCTCAGCTTTTTTTATAACTACTCTGTCACCTATTGGTTTAAGCATCATAATAATCTCCTTTTTATTTCTTTAGCACTCTTTACTATCAAGTGCTAACTTACAATATTAATATACTAAGCCTAAAAATTTTTGCAAGTTTTATTTACATAATAGGCCAAGCGACTTACAAGATGTGGGATTTTATCAAGACTAACGCTACAAATAGCCACACGAATCCCCTTATCGGAAGGAATAGTAAAGATATTTTCCCCCTCCAAGCTCTCGCTAATTTCAAAGGCCCTATCCGTTGGAACGAAGGTGAAAAATCCACCAAAATATGGAATCATAGTTAAGGACTTGTCCTTAGCCCTTCTTACAAACTCATCGGCTCTTTGCTCTAGCATTAGCCTAATATCTTCAAGTTCCTTTAAGTATTCTCCCTTATTTTCTTCCCTTTCAAGGTCAATCAAGATTCTTTGGGCAGCATGAGTTCCGTTTGACCAATTGCACCTAGCCGTAAGTGAAATAGAGGCCTCAAATTCTTCTATATTTTCCTTGCTTGAAGAAATCCCAATAGCAGCACCCGACCTAAGTCCATAGGCAGTGTGGGACTTACTCATTGAATAGCAAACTACCACCATCAGATTATCTGGTAAATCGGTAAATTTTTCAAAAAATCTCTTTTGCTCATCGCCATCACCAGCAAATTCTATATAGGCGACATCCACTATTAGGGTAATCCTTTTAGCCTTATCTCTAGCTTTTTCCCTCAGAAAACCAATAAGTAAGTCCCACTCGTCATCAGATAGGGAATACCCACTTGGGTTGTTGCCTGGTGAATTTATAAGTACCGCAAGCCTATCCTTATTTTTTAAGTTTTTATTAACCTCATTTTTGAAGGCTTCGATATTGAACCTATAGGCCTTATCAAAAAATTCATAAGTCTTAAAGTCTCTTTCAAACTCTTCACAGATTTTCTTGTAAGGAGACCAATAATAATCATGACAAACAACAGGATCTCCCCTATCCACATAGGAAAAAATCGCAGACCTAATCGCTCCAGTCCCTCCTGGTGTTGAAATAGCACTAATATAAGCCTTAGGCTTATAAGAGCCAAAAAGAGATTCAACAACCAATCTCCTATAATCCTCTTCTCCCTCAATCGGAGCATAGGAGGCTATGACCTTCCTATCCATCTCATCAAGCCTCTTGTAGACAGAAGCTAAGGCAATAATATTGCCATCATCATCAGCAAGAGTTCCAAGACAAGCATTGATAACTGCATCTTGCCCATATTTTCTCTTAGCATCAGCCACTCTCTTGTTAATCGCAAAGGCAAGGTCTGGTCCCTTATTCCAGCTTCCCTTCCTAATTGTCATTCCCATATCTTCCTCCTCGTTTGTCTTTATTATACTATTTAATTTTAAGGTACTTTGGGTATTTATAAAAAGTAAGGAGAATTTATGACTGATTTTGATAAAATAAAAGAAAATTTAAGCGATATTTCCTACAGGGTAACTCAGGAAAATGCAACAGAAAGACCTTTTTCCAGTCCTTATGATGATTTCTATGAAGATGGAATCTATGTGGATATAGTTAGTGGTGAGGCACTTTTCGCATCAATTGACAAGTACGACGCTGGTTGTGGGTGGCCATCCTTTACCAGACCCATTGATGGCAGGATGGTCTACGAAAAAACCGACCTAAGCCATGGCATGGTAAGAACTGAAGTCAGAAGCAAAGGGGCGGATAGCCACCTAGGTCATGTTTTCCCAGATGGTCCTGTCGAAGATGGAGGTTTAAGATATTGCATAAATGGTGCAAGCCTACGCTTTATCCCCAAGGATAAGTTAGAAGAAGAAGGCTATGGCAAGTATTTAGTTCTATTTGATTGAAAAAAGCTCCCAAAATCTGGGAGCTAGTTTAACTTTATTATCTCTGTATTTTATATTTTTAATAACCCAGCTTTAAGCCTTGTTTTTTAAAATCTCATGGCTTGTAGGGTTTTTTTATAAGTAAGCTTATTTTCTCTCAAAGTAATTTATAATCATCTTTCCTAGAATCTTAATTATTGCAAAAAACTTCCTATAAACCTAGATACATCTTCCCTAGCTCTTATATTCCAATATTATTGATATTTGTATAAGGATTTTTACAGGATAAGCCCTAAAAAATAGCAAAGTCTACCTAAATATCTTCCTCAAAATAAAAATCCAAGTTTAACAACCAATAATCCTGTAAAGCTCAAAATAGATATTTATTCTTACAAAGCCCCAAAGAAAAAGCAGATGAATTTTAGTTTTCATCTACTTTCCTATATCCTAGGCTCTTAAATAGAGCTTTCTTATTTTATTCTCAATCTTTGGACAAATCTACCTACTACAACAACCAATAGGATACTACCGACTATAGCACCGACTAGATAGAAAGTCTTGGCTCTTTTGGCAGACTTTGCCACACTACCCTTGGCAATTTTTATCTCTTCATCTTTACTAGCTTGGACTTCGTCCTTGTCATATCTTATGCAGTTGACAAGAAGTCTATCAGGTCTAGGTGGATAGAAAGGGTGGCAGGTAAGAAGGGTTAGGATATCTTCATCCCCTCTTTTTTCTAGCCTATCCCAATCATAAGGTCCTATTACTTCCTTGTCACTTACCTTGTAGTGGAGAGTCTTTCCAGCTCTTTTTACATAGACATCATCTCCTTTTACAAGGTCATTGATGAAAAGAAACATATCATCTCCCCACCAGTCCCTATGCCCTGCTATTACAGACCTTGTGCCCTTGCCACCTACAGGAATACTCGTTCCCTCAACTTGGGCAACTCCAATAGAAATATGGTAAAGACTTGCATCCAAATAGATAGGCAAGTTCTTGCCAAGCTTAGGAATGACCAGATAAGCAAAAATTTCATCAGAATTTTTGAAATAGTTGTAGGAATTTTTGTTATCATTTGTTGTGAAAGGGTCAAGGATGCTGGTGTCTGATTTTTTAACCAAGTCGTTATATTTTTTTGCTGCTTCATTTTCATCAGCTATTTCCTTGGCTGTCCTTTGAGCTTGTGCCTTATCAAATTCTTCCATCCTCTTATCATAAGCAAGGTCATTTATGGTTCTTTTGGCAAGGGGGAAGGTTATAAAACCAAGACCAAGTATAATCATCAAATATCCTAAAATGCTAATCTTCGTCAATTTTAAATGTTTTTTCAATATTTTCCACCTCTCTTCTAAGCCTGATTGACCTTCTTTTCTCCCTAGTTGATACTACAATTAGAAAGGCCAAAATTGGCATAAGGATTAGTAAAAGTTGCATGAAATCTGGTCTAAACCTTGGCGTGTTGGCTATACCATCATCGATGGCTGTTTGGTAGGGAATCCTATAGCCTCTTACCAAAAGTCTGTGGGAGTTAATCATGTAAGGAGTACAAGTAAGAAGGGTAGCATAGTCCTTACCTGCTTCCACAAGGATTGGTTCAAAATTGCTAGGCTCAACTACCATTATCCTATCAACCCTGTAGGCTAGGGTTCCTTGAATATTGTGAATATAGAAAATATCTCCTTCAACCAATTGGTCAAGATACCTAAACATCACAGCCTCTGGAAGCCCCCTGTGAGCTGTGATAACTGTGTGAGTCGAAGCTCCTCCTACTGGAAGAGAAGTTCCCTCCAAGTGGCCTGCACCTTTTTGGAGAACCTCTTCACTCGTTCCTGCATAGATTGGCAAATCTTGGTTAATCTTTGGTATTTCAACGTGACCGATCATCTCATTGACTTCAAGCATATGGGCATAGTAGGCACGAGCCTCTTGGGTTTTTTTATTGTAGGGATCTGAAATCTTGGATGGGTCTAGGGTCTGGTTATAAATCCTTGCAAGCTCCATCCTCTTGTTCATTTCCTTTTCATCAATATCCTTGCTCTGCTTGACAAACTCGACAATCTCATCTTGCGATTTCAATTCGTAATATTTTTGAGAAATCATAGGATAGGAGAAGATTAGAAGTCCTATAAGAAAGATTAGACCAAATTTTAATTTATCCTTCAAATTAGTCCTCATCTTCTGACACCTCTGATTGACCGCTAGCAGTCACTTCTTCTTGCCTTTTCTTAATATCTTCAATTTTCTTAAAGTATCTCTTGTTGTCCCTTCTTAGCTTGATTAGATAAATTATTAGGATAATTATTAGAAGTAGGGCTATAAAGAATAGGATTCTAAAGATCCAGTTGGCCTTGGTTGTCCTAATCAATTCTTCATCAACAGCTGGCACATATGGAACCCTATGACCCCTAACGATTAGCCTATGGGAGTTAATCATTATTGGTGTGCAAGTTAGAAGGGTTACATAATCATGGCCTGGTTCAATTAGAAGGTCGGAGAAGTTAGTTGGTTCTATAACCTTTTTTTGGTCAACTTGATAGGCGATAATCTCTTTTATGTTGTGTATATAGAATTTATCTCCGATTTCTAGTTCATTTAGGTGGGTAAAGAGGGTAGCCTCTGGCAGACCTGAGTGGGCAGTAAGAACTGCATGGGTTGAGTTTCCTCCTATTGGAAGAGAAGTTCCCTCCAAGTGACCTACACCTTTTTGCAAGACTTCTTCTGATGTACCTGCATAGATTGGAAGGTCTTGGTTGATTTTTGGTATCTCAACGTGACCAATCATCTCGTGGACTTCAAGCATTCTCGCATACTCTGCCCTACCTGCTTCTTTTTTCTTCTCGGAATATGGATCTTCAGATACGACATTGTTCAAAGATTCGTTATAGGCACGGGCAAGTCCCATCCTTCTTTCGATTTCTTCTGTTGCAAGTTTGTCAACACCCTCAGAAAAGACTGCTACTTGATTGTTGGACTCAATCCTATAATAGAGCCTACTAACCAAGGGATACAGAGCCACCATAAAGCCCAAAAGGAAAACAAGTCTAAATAACCACTTGGCCTTCCTACTGGGTTTTTTTCTTATTTTCTTTTTCTTATTTTTCTTAAAAATAGCCATCTAATTTTCCTTTACAAGCAAAATAGATACGATAAAGCACCGCATCTATTCTCTCAATTAAGCTCTTTTTACTTTCATATCTTGGTTTCTTACAATAGCGAACCCACTTGCTATAAGAATAAGGCCTGTAGCGAAGAATACTAAGATTCTAATATCACCAGTCTTAACAAGAGGTCCTCGTGGTCCTCTAGTTGGTGGAGTTGGAGGAACTTTCCCCTTTTTATTAGTTATAACTAGCTCAGCTTCAGCCAAAGATGAACCATTGATTTCAAATTCTATCGGAGAATTATCTATCACATACTCACCTGGTACAGAAATTTCCTTGAGATAGTAGGTTCCAAATTTAAGATCTCTTACTTCGAACCTACCATTTTCATCAGATTCTACTACATATTTTTTGCCATCTTTTTCTACATCGACAAACTTATCACCAAGCTTTTGGCTAAGCTTAAACTTAGCTCCCTTGATTTTTACCCTAGTATCATCGGCATCAACTTTGACGAACTTACGACCGCCCTTTTCTTCTTTCTTGCCCTTGGGCTTAACATTTATGATGTGGAGGAAGTCTTGGACTTTGACTTCATTTCCATTTTCATCTTTTTGGGTGTAATAAATTACTCCATTTTCATCTACATTAAATTCATATTTTTGACTAGACTTTTCATAACCTGCTGGAGCTTCTTTTTCCAAGAAATAATAGCCCTCGCCTTTTTTCATATCTCCCAAAAAGATAAGACCATCCTTGTCAGTAACAACTTCTGGACTTCCTTTTTCATCAAGGAGATAACCATACCCATACTTTTTGGTATCTTTGCTGAAATTTAGCTTCTTGCCTTCCTTGGTATAGACTTCAAAAACAACGCCTTCAAGAGCCTTTCCATTATCGTCAGTCTTCTTGGTAAAAGGGATTCTCTCGTTCTTAACCCTTACTTCCTTGCCATCCTCTACAGTAAAGTCCTCACCCTTGATATTAGCATTTTTGTTATTATCATATTCCCCACTAGCCTTAATTTCCTTGAAATAGTAGCTTGGACCTTCTGGCAAATCGCTCACTTCAATCTTTCCATCAGTATTGGTTTTAAGGACTGGAACATAAGCTTCAGTAATCTTATCAGCTGTAGGTTTATACTTATAAACTCCAGCCGACCCTTCTACAGAAACAAGCTCATCCTTTAAGCCTGTATCATCAACCTTCTTATAAAGCCTGAAACTTACCTTATCAAGCCTTACAGCTTCATTTCTTGAGTCAGTCTTAATCAAAGTTATTTTTTTGCTAGGAACTTCCATCTCACTTTTCATAGAAATAGCAAGAAGGCCATCTTTCATGTTCTTATTAGGAATTTCTACAAGGTTAGTAACTAATTTTTGAGACTTGCCACTTTCTATCCTTTTCGCCATCCTAGCTAGGGATTCTTTACTTTCCTTAATAAGATAATAAGATTTTTCACCCTTTTCTTGAACTAGAGGAATTTCTATTACTTCCTTTGAAATTGTTTCATCTAGGACAGACTCCTTGCTCAACTGACCCTTATATTTAAGTTCAGCATCAATCTTATCTTCATCATCAATTTCATCAAAGTGTTTGGCAGTTTTTAGGATATCTCCTTCAATAAGATTTTCTTTTGATAACTTCCATATTTTGACAGTTCTCTTGCTAGATTTGCCTGTTTTTTCCAAAACATCTATCAAAAGTCTAATAGTATATTTTTCTCCATCAGCAGGTGAACTTTCCTTGGCAGCTACTGAAATTTTTGGCAAAAATAGTATATGCACAAGCATAAGAACTGGCAGTAAGAGTGCAAGTATCCTCGATTTATACTCCCTTTTCATAATTCCTCCTAGGTAATATTTTAGTAAAATTCTAAATGTATTAAGTAATTTCTTGTATGTAAGCAAAGGCAAAGACCCTCTTTTGTAAGGGTTTATTGAGAAATATTAGTTTCTTAAATATCTATAATAAATCTCTACTTTTCATTATTATTATAACATAGTTTGCTAAACAATACCACAAAAAACTAGTAAGTTTGTAGCTTTTCTTAGATATATTTCTCGAATTACTTATTTCTAAATATTTTACCCAAATATGAGATGAAATTTACTTTTAACCCTAAAAGCTTGTGCAAAATAGTTACTTGTTTTAGAACTCGCCAAAAAACTGTAAGCTACCAATATAAAATTGCTATGCATTTTTTATTTATTTTCTGTCCTTATATTTGCTAGGTCAAAATTTATAAAAATAAAGAGCGTTTATAAAGCAAATTTTTTTACCTTATCTCCGCTCTTAGTTAAGCCTAGTTTTAGTCTTGGTTATTTAGTTAGGATTTTCTTTAGGTATTGACCTGTGTAGGATTGTTTAACCTTAGCGATTTCTTCTGGCGTGCCAGTGGCGACTAGCTTTCCACCCCCATCACCACCCTCTGGTCCCAGGTCGATTAGGTTGTCTGATACCTTGATTACATCGAGATTGTGTTCAATTACTACAACTGTATTATCTTGGTCTACTAGCCTATTTAGAACATCTATAAGCTTGTGGACATCTGCCATGTGAAGACCTGTCGTCGGTTCATCTAGGATGTAGAGAGTTTTTCCTGTCGATACCTTGGCAAGCTCTGTGGCAAGTTTTACCCTTTGAGCCTCACCTCCAGATAATTCTGTGGATGGCTGACCGATTTTTATATAACCAAGGCCTACATCATAAAGGGTTTGGAGTTTTCTTACTATGGTTGGGTGATTTTGGAAGAACTCTATTCCCTCTTCTACAGTCATATCTAGGACATCTGATATATCCTTGCCCTTGTATTTGACTTCAAGAGTTTCTCTGTTGTATCTCTTACCGTGGCAGACCTCACAAGGCACATAGACATCTGGTAGAAACATCATATCAACCTTGATTGTTCCATCTCCCTTGCAGGCTTCACACCTTCCTCCTTTGACGTTAAAGGAGAATCTTCCCTTGTCGTAGCCTTTCATTTTAGCTTCGTTGGTCATGGCGAAGACATCTCTTATGGCATCAAAGACCTTAGTATAGGTAGCTGGGTTTGAACGAGGAGTCCTACCTATTGGGGATTGGTCGATAGCTATTACCTTATCAATCTTATCAAGGCCAATTATCTCCTTGTGCTTGCCTGGTCTAATCTTAGTCTTGTTGATTTTTTTCGTGGCTGCCTTGTAGAGAATTTCATTTACTAGAGAAGACTTACCAGAACCTGACACGCCTGTAACTGTAGTAAGGGTGCCTAGAGGGATTTTCACATTGATGTTTTTGAGGTTGTTAGCTCCTGCTCCTTTGATTTCTATAAAGTCGTCTGACTTCCTTCTTTCTTTAGGAACAGGGATTTTCTTCCTTCCTGCTAGGTAGTCTCCTGTTATGGATCTTTTTTCTGCCATAATATCATCAAGGCTACCCTTGGCTACAATTTCTCCCCCATGGATGCCCGCCTTTGGCCCGATATCGACAATGTAGTCGGCCTCTCTCATTGTATCTTCGTCATGTTCTACAATAATCAAAGTGTTTCCTATATCGGTTAGGTTTCTTAGGGATGCTATCAATTTGTCGTTATCCCTTTGGTGTAGGCCAATGGATGGCTCATCCAAGACATAGCAAACCCCAACTAGGCCCGAACCTATTTGAGTAGCAAGTCTTATCCTTTGGCTTTCCCCACCTGACAAGGTTCCAGCCGCCCTATTTAGGGTAAGGTAGCTTAGACCTACATCATTTAGGAAGGAAAGTCTTGCCTTGATTTCCTTGATAATAAGCTCAGCGATTTTTATTTTCATTTCTGAAAGCTCAAGATTTTCAAAAAACTCTACGGACTTTTCTACAGAAAGTCTAGTTAGGTCGGATATATTTTTATCTCCTACTTTGATTGCAAGAACTTCAGGTTTTAGCCTATCTCCATGGCAAGTTTCGCACTCTTCCTCTGACATATATTCTCTAAATTTTTTCTTTTGGGCATCTGAATTGGTTCTTTGGTAACGGTCAAAGAGATTTTTGATTGCCCCCTCGAAAGGACCTGTATATCTCTTTCTTCCAGAAAAATGGCTATCAAAAACAAAAGAAAGATCGTAGGATGTACCCTTTAAGATATCATCGATCATCTTCTTTGGAGCATCCTTGATAGGCTTATCATAAGAAAAGTCGTAATGGTCAGCTATGGCTCTAACTACTTCATAATAATAGGACCCCTTGGTTGATGTTGCGTAGCAATCTATGGCTCCCTCGTTGATTGATAGATTGTAGTCGGGAATTACCAAGTCCTTATCGATTTGGAGGTGAAAGCCTAGACCATTACAATCAGGACACATTCCAATCGGTGCGTTGAAGGAGAACATATTTGGGCTTATTTCAGCTAGGCTAACATGGCCTTCTGGACAAGCAAGCTTGGATGAAAAAAGAATTGGGTCTTTGCCGATTACATCTACTAGGAGCAGGCCATCGGCAAGTCCCAGGGCTGTTTCTATAGAATCAGCAAGCCTTGCCTCTATGCCTTCCTTGACCACAATCCTATCCACAATTACAGATATATCGTGTTTTTGGGTTTTCTTTAGGTCAATCTCTTCTTCCAAATCATAACGAGTGCCGTCAATCATTACCCTCACAAAACCGTCCTTTTGGATGTTTTCTAGGGCTTTTTTGTGGCTACCCTTTTTGCCTCTAATTACTGGAGCAAGAATTTGTATTTTGGTTTTTTCTTCCATCTCCATAATCTTATCTACCATCTGGTCAACCGTCTGAGCCTCAATCGGTTTTCCACATACTGGGCAGTAGGCATCTCCAATTCTTGCATACAAAAGCCTGTAATAATCGTAAATCTCTGTAACAGTTGCCACAGTTGACCTAGGGTTTCTGTTGGTTGTCTTTTGGTCTATTGAAATTGATGGGGAAAGTCCCTCGATAGAGTCAACATCCGGTTTGTCTAGGTTTCCTAAAAATTGTCTAGCATAAGATGAAAGACTTTCTACATATCTCCTCTGACCTTCTGCATAGATTGTATCAAAGGCAAGAGTAGACTTACCAGACCCAGAAAGTCCTGTAAATACAATCATCTTATCCCTCGGCAAAGTTAGGTCAACATTCTTTAAATTGTTGGTCCTCGCTCCTTTTATTATAATATCGTGTTCTGTCAACTAAGCACTCCTGTAAAATTCTCTTTCATGTTCTTGATTTGGTCACGAAGGTTGGCTGCTCTTTCAAAGTCAAGCTCTTCGGCTGCCTTATACATCTCAGCCTCCATATTAATCAAGATTGTTTCTATATCATCTTTGCTAAATTCTTCAATCTCTTCTTCTTCGTTTTTCTTGGTGATTTGGATAATCTCGCCTATATTTTTCTTGATAGTAGTTGGAGTTATTCCATTTTTCTCATTGAAATCTTCTTGAATCTTCCTACGGCGTTCAGTTTCATCAATAGCCTTTTGCATGGACTTGGTAATCTTATCTCCATACATTATCACCCTACCTTCGGAGTTTCGGGCAGCCCTACCTATGGTTTGGATGAGGGAGGTTTCTGAACGTAGAAAGCCCTCCTTGTCTGCATCAAGGATAGCGATTAGGGAAACTTCTGGTATATCAAGTCCTTCACGGAGGAGGTTGATACCAACAAGAACATCAAATTCTCCCAGACGGAGCTCTCTTATTATCTCACTTCTTTCGATTGTTTTAATATCTGAATGGAGGTATTTTACCTTAATTCCATTTTCAGTTAGGTAGGTTGTCAAGTCCTCTGCCATCTTCTTGGTAAGGGTCGTAACAAGGACTCTTTCCTTCTTGGCAATAGTCTTGTGGACTTCCTCGATAAGGTCGTCAATCTGATTTGCTGTCGGTCTAACTTCTATAATAGGATCAAGCAGACCCGTTGGTCTTATGATTTGCTCGACCATCTTGCCATGAGTTTTTTCCATCTCATAAGGACCAGGTGTTGCAGAAACATAGATAGCTTGCTTGATAAGCTTCTCAAACTCATCAAATTTGAGTGGTCTATTATCTAGGGCAGAAGGTAGCCTAAAGCCAAAATCAACTAAGTTTTGCTTACGGGACCTATCTCCCTCATACATACCTCCAACTTGGGGAATAGAAACGTGGGATTCGTCCACCATTAGGACAAAATCTTCTGGGAAATAATCTATCAAGGTATAAGGTCTAGACCCTGCTGGTCTTTGGCTTAAATGTCTTGAATAGTTCTCTATCCCCGAACAAAAGCCAATCTCCCTAAGCATCTCTATATCATACTTAGTCCTTTGCTCCAGCCTTTGGGCCTCTAAGAGCTTATTTTCCTTATTTAACTCAGCTAATCTTTCCTCAAGTTCCTCTTCTATAGAGACAATAGCTTTCTCGGTTTTCTCGCTAGATGTAGCGTAGTGACTGGCAGGATAAATATAAGCGTGGCTAATTCTTGCTGTTACCTTGCCAGTTAGAGAATCAAACTCAGATATCTGATCTATTTCATCTCCAAAAAACTCAAATCTTATAGCCTTTTGGTCAAAACCTGCAGGGAAAACATCTAGGATATCCCCCCTACGTCTAAAGGTTCCACGAGTAAATTCAACGTCATTTCTCACATATTGAACGTCAATGAGCTTTCTCATCACATCTTCTGGACTGATTTCCTGACCAGGTCTAAGAGAAACTACAAGCTTTTGATACTCTATAGGATCTCCCAAACCATAAATACAAGAAACACTAGCAACAATAATTACATCTCTCCTCTCGAAAAGTGCCATAGTTGCTGAGTGTCTCATCTTATCAATCTCATCATTGATGGAAGAATCCTTGGCTATATAGGTGTCAGTTGCTGCCACATAGGCCTCTGGCTGATAGTAATCATAGTAAGAAACAAAATATTCCACAGCATTGTCTGGGAAAAAATCCTTGAACTCCGTAAAAAGTTGGTAGGCCAAGGTCTTGTTGTGGGCAAGGACAAGAGTTGGTCTTTGAACATTTTGGATGATATTTGCCATGGTAAAGGTCTTGCCCGAACCTGTTACGCCACGAAGAATTTGGTGGTGGCAACCATCCTCAATCCCCTTGGATAATTTTTCTATAGCTTGGGGTTGGTCTCCCCTCGGTTTGTATTCTGAATTTAATTGAAATTTCATAAAAACTTCTTTCTATATATAAATAATAACTATGAGCTTGTTATATAAATATACTAATTTAGCCCTAGATTTCAATTCTTAGTAAAAAGCTTGCCTATGCTTTTAATCCTTTAAAAAAATATTGACATCGCTATTATATATGATATAATATTCATATGAATAATTGTTCATATGAAAGGAGTGGCATGGATAAAAATTTAAGAAATATAGATGAAACAACTCTGATTGACCTTGCCGATTTGTTCAAGGTTTTCTCAGACTCTACTAGAATGAAGATAATGTATAGGCTCTTTGATGGAGAAGTCAGTGTAGGAGATATAGCTACAAACCTTGATATGAGCCAGTCAGCCATCTCCCACCAACTCAAATACCTAAAAGAGACAAATCTTGTCAAAAGCAAGAGAGATGGCAAGAGCATTCTCTACTATTTGGCAGATGACCATGTGAAAATTATTATTAAAACTGGACTTGAACACATAGAAGAATAAGGAGATATTATGAAAAAGAAATTTAAGATAGAAGGACTACTTTGCGCTAACTGTGGCAACAAAATTGAAAGTGAAATTAAGAACTTGGATGGGGTAAATGACGCAAATATTTCAGTTCTTACAGAAAAAGTTAAGCTTGACCTAGCTGATGATGCCAATGTGGAAGAAATTCTCGCCCAAGCAAACAAGATTGCCGATAAAATTGAGCCAGGTTCAAGGATTATAGCTGGGTAAGTATATGCTTAAAAATATGACCGATGCCCACAAACAGACTCTCCTCAACCTCATCGCCATTGGGCTACTCGCAACGGTTTTGGAGCTTTCATCAAGATTTTTCTTCTTGGGAGCTTTGAGAAAATGGGGATTTTTCCTCCTTTACATAATCTCTTCCAAGGAAGTCTTGCTGAAGGCTTTTAAAAATCTCAAGAGGGGTTCTGCCCTTGATGAGAACTTCCTTATGGCGATTGCAACTATAACTGCAATTATAATCGGGGAATACCTTGAAGCTGTTGCAGTTATGCTCTTCTACTCTTTTGGAGAACTTTTTGAGGAAATTGCTACCCACAAGTCAAGGGAGAATATCAAAAGCCTTCTTGACCTTGTGCCTGATGTAGCCAGACGTGTATTGGAAAATGGGCAAACCGAGGAAGTCGACCTTGACGATATAGAAGTCGGAGATATCCTCCTTGTTCGTGATGGTGAAAAAATCGGTGTAGATGGCAAGGTCGTAGAAGGAAGTGCCAGCCTTGATACTTCATCTATCACAGGAGAATCTATGCCAGTAGAGGTTGAAGTTGGAGATGAAGTTATATCTTCCTCCCTAGTCAACCAAGGTATAATTAAAATCATGGCTTTAAAGGAATTTGATGATTCAGTTGCGGCAAAAATTATGGAGTTAATAGAAGACTCTGCCTCCTCTAAATCAGATAGCGAAAAATTCATCTCAAAATTCGCAAAGATTTATACCCCAATAGTGGTTGCTTTTGCCATCCTTCTTGGAATTATCCCTCCCCTATTTTGGGGTGGCGTATGGCAAGACTACCTCCTTCGTGCAGCGACCTTCTTGGTTCTCTCCTGCCCTTGTGCCTTGGTGCTTTCAGTGCCCCTATCTTTTATGTCAGGGCTTGGACTTGCAAGCGAAAATGGAATTTTAATCAAGGGTAGCCAATACTTTGAAAGTCTAGCTAAGGCGGATGTCCTTCTTACAGACAAAACTGGAACTCTCACAACGGGTAAGTTCGCCATCCGAGATATCCAAATCGAAGAAGGTTTTGATAGAGATGAAGTCCTCGATTACCTCTATAATATCGAGCTAATGTCAACCCACCCTATAGCTAAGGGAATAGTTAAAAACCTAAATCGTCCTGCCAACAAAAAACTATTTACTGAGCTTGTTAATGAAAAAGGCTTGGGTGTTTGTGCAAAAACTACAGCTGGCAAGGAAGTAAAGGTTGGTTCTAGTAAGTACATCAATCTTACAGAAACCTCTTCTCGTGCCATCTACATGGCAATAGATGGCAAATTGTGTGCGAGCGTCTTTGTAGAAGATGAAATAAAAAATGGGGCCAAGAGAACCCTTACCAAGCTTAAAAAAATCTTCAAAGAGATTGCCATAGTTTCTGGAGATAGTCAAAAAGCCGTTGGAGAAACTGCCCAAAAGCTTGGACTTACTAAGTTTTATGCAGAAGTTATGCCTGATGAAAAGCTAAGGATTATGAAAACTTACCAAGCAAATGGACATCCATGTATCTTTGTTGGAGATGGGATAAATGATGCACCTGTCCTCAAAAATGCAGATGTGGGGATTTCTATGGGAGATACAGCGAGTGATCTGGCTATAGAATCATCCGATATCCTAATAACTAACGGAGAATTTAGTCAGCTTGCTAGGCTTATGAAAATAGCTGAGCTTACCAACTCTACAGTGAGGGAAAATATCATCTTCATCATGATTGTCAAAATCCTAATCCTAATCCTAGGTCTTTTAGGTCATGCCAATATGTGGATGGCCGTAGGAGGAGATGTTGGAGTATCAATAGTTTCCATCCTTTGGGCTATGAGAATTTTAAAAAAGAAAATATAATTTTAGCTGAGATATAAGCTATCTCAGCTTTTTTTGTCAAAATTTTTAACTATTGCCCAGATTTTTGATATAATGTTAGGGATAGTAATATAAGCTTAAATTTGCTTAATAAGGAGAAATTTATGAATTGTATAGTAGCTCAATCAGGTGGTCCAACAAGTGTGATAAACTCGTCCCTTGCTGGTGTAATCCAGGCAGGAATCGACAATGATTTTGACAAAATTTACCTAAGTCTAAATGGTATAGAGGGCATCCTCCATAGGAATATTAGAGAAGTTGATAAGGATAAGTTTGAGAAAAATAAGGCCAAAGACAGACTTATGGCTCGTCCATCATCCATCCTCGGTTCTTGTAGGTTTAAACTTCCCAAGGATATAGATGATGAAATCTATAGAAAGATTTTCGCCTTCCTCAAGGAAAAAGAAATAAATGTCTTTGTCTATATCGGGGGCAATGACTCTATGGATACAGTCAAAAAGCTAAATGAATACATCCAAAAATACAAGATTGAAGATATCAACGTTGTTGGTTGTCCAAAAACAATTGATAACGACCTAAATGGCATGGATCACTCACCAGGTTTTGGGTCAGCTGCCAAATACATAGCCCACACCCTAAGAAATATCAGAAACGATGTCGATATCTACGACCTAGAGTCTGTAACAATTGTTGAAATCATGGGCAGACACGCAGGTTGGCTCGCAGCCTCATCCCTTCTTGCCAATCACAAGATGGACAAGGATTTGGTAAATCTCGTCTACGTTCCAGAAATTAACAAGTCTATCGAAGAAATAGTTGCTGATATTAAAGAAGAGATGAAGGCAGAAAAAAACCTAATCATAGCTATGGCAGAAGGCTTTAGAGATAGGGACTCCTACCTAGACAAACAAATGTTCACCAACTCAGATGATGGATTCAACCACCCAATCATAAGCGGAGTTGCCCAAAGGCTCGCCGACTATCTAAGAGAAAAACTTGGCGTAAAAGCTAGGGCTGTCGAGCTAAACATAGTCCAGAGGACTGCCTCAACCATCTCAAAAACTGACACAGAAGAGGCCTTCAAGCTTGGCTACAAGGCCCTAAGTCTTGGCATCAACCAAACCAACCTCATCCCAGTTCTTAGGAGAAAAGAGAGCCAAGTTTACGAAATTTTCTACACAGAAGTCGAACCCGACCTTATCGCCAACAAGGAAATGAAAATCCCAGAAACATGGCTTGCTGACAAAAATACCTTCCAAGAAAAAATGATGGCCTACGCCCTTCCACTAATCCAAGGCGAACTCGGTCAAAGCTTCGAATCAGGCATGCCAGTCTATGTAAATCTTTGTGATTTTACCAAATAAAAAGGATGCTTAAAATTTATTAATAGTAATTGTCCCATCATCATAAAACCCTCCCAATTTTAGCTAAGCTAGTCAAGCTAGGTTAGGTATTTTAAAAATCTGGGGACTTGGACTTAACCATAAGTCCAAGCCTTATGATGGGACAATTTATTAATTTTAAATCATCCTTTTTTAATTTACTTTATCCAAGGCGAGAGTTTTAGTTTACGAAGCCTAATAAGACTTCTACAAAAAACTCTGATTTTCTCCCTAGACCAAGTAGTTTATCCTATAATTATCTTCTAGTCCAAGTCTTCTCCATTAGAGGCTATGACTTTCTTGTACCAATAAAAAGATTTCTTCCTAGTTCTCCTTAGGCTCCCTTTCCCAAAATCATCACAATCCACATAGATAAACCCATACCTCTTGCTCATCTGTCCCGTACTTGCAGAAACAAGGTCGATTGGACCCCAAGTTGTGTAGCCAAAAAGGTCTACCCCATCAATCTCCACTGCATCTTTCATATTTTTGATATGCTCTCTTAGGTAGGCTATCCTGTAGGCATCATCTACATAACCATTTTCATCAGCCACATCTCTAGCCCCTAACCCATTTTCAACGACAAAAATCGGTTTTTGGTACCTATCATAAATCTCATTTAGGGTTGTCCTAAAACCAAGAGCATCTACCTGCCAGCCCCACTCGGTTCTTTGAAGGTAGGGATTGTCAATAGTTTTCTGTAAATTCGACTTAGAAAGGGCCACCTTCTTATCACTTGTTACAGTCTTTGTCGTGTAATAAGAAATCGAAATAAAATCAACAGTGTTTTCCCTCAAGATTTTCTTATCTTCATCGGTAATTTCAGGCAAGATTCCCTTTTTCTCAAGCTCTCTAAGCTTGTAGGTTGGATAATATCCCCTAACTTGGACATCAGTAAAGAAATAATTATCTCTGGCTACCTTTTGAGCTTCAAAAACATCCTCAGGCTTGCAAGTTGCTGGATAAATCACTCCTGAATTAAGCATACAACCGACTTTTATAGTAGGATCAATTTCATGGGCGATTTTTGTGGCATAGGCACTAGCAAGAAATTCATTGTGGATAGCCTGATACATGGCTTCTTCTTGATTTTCTCCATCCTTAAATGAGAGTCCAGCTCCCATAAAGGGTGCTGCTAGAATCATATTTATTTCATTGAAAGTCAGATAATACTTAACCTTTCCCTTAAATCTTTCAATGATTGTCCTAACAAAATTTTTATAAAAACCAACAACTTTCCTACTTCTCCAACCTCCATACTTTTCGCAAAGGTTCATAGGAAAATCAAAATGAGTTATGGTAATAAGTGGTTCAATCCCATGCTTTAAACATTCATCAATCAGATTTTCATAAAATTCTAGCCCCTTTTCATTAGGACTTAGCTCATCTCCTTTAGGAAAAATCCTAGTCCAAGCTATAGAAAACCTATAGACCTTAAATCCCATCTCAGCAAAAAGACCTATGTCCTCCTTGTAGTGGTGGTACATATCTATGGCTGTTTTTGCTGGGTAGAAATTTTTGTCATCAAAGTCGTAAGCTTCTTTCTGGCCTGTAATTACTGGAACCCTATCCTCACCTACTGGACAGAGGTCTACATTGGCAAGCCCCCTCCCATCAAGGTCAAAGGCTCCCTCACATTGGTTGGCAGCAGTAGCTCCTCCCCACAAAAAATTTTTCCTAAATGTCATAACAACTCCTTTTCTTTATTAACGCAAGTCCTATGCTTTTCTATAACTACCATACCACAAATACAAGTTTATTAGCATAAAAAAAGTGCCCCAAGTTTCACAACTTATGAGGGCACTCCTATTTATAAAATTTACAATTCTTCCCTAGCTTGGTTAAGCTCGACAAAGATACCAACAACCTTGACTAGCAAGCTCGTAAATACCAAAACAAAGAGGCTTGGAAGTAGCCAAGATAGACCTTCTTCGTAAAGAGGAAGAGCCTTTAGGATATTACCTACAAGGCCTAAGTTTAGCTTAAAAGTCTTTATAAGAACTTCTATAAATGGCAAGACTACTGCAACTGATGCTGTTAATAGGTAGCTTTCCTTGGTATATCTTACATAATCGTGGCTTATGCCCATAACTATCAAAACTAGGGCTACAGGATAGATTATTTGCAAGAGGGGTACAGAAAAGGCTAGTAGCTTGTTCAAGCCAAAGTTCGCCATTATGAAAGAGAATAAAGTCCATATGCAAACCCAAGTTCTGTATGATAATTTGTTATTAAATAGCTTTTCAAAATAAGACCCACCACTTGTTATAAGACCTACACAAGTTGTAAGGCAAGCTAGAGTGAAGATAAAGGCAAGAAGAATTAAGCCAAAGTTTCCAAAAGACAACCTAACTGCTTCAGTTAAGACTTCTGCCCCATTTTCATAGCCTTGGAACTTCCCAGATCCAATCATTCCTACACTTGCAAGCATGGCATAGACTACAAAGAGGACAGAACCTGCAAGCAAACCTGCCTTTACTCCATACTTGGTAACTTCTTTCTCATCAGTAACCCCGAAACGTCTTACAGCCTGAGCAATTACAAAGCCAAAGTTTAGGGCAGCTACAGCATCCATAGTATCATAGCCTGCCAAAAATCCCTTAGTAACTGGAGCTTTTAGGTAGTCGCCACTTGGAGCTGCTACAGCCTTATCCATAGTTACAACCCTTAAAAACATCAAAGCTATCAAAAGCAAGAGAGCTGGAGTTAGGTATTTACCGACTCTTTCCACAAGCTTATTTGGTTTAAGGCAGATGGTTAAAGCTATGGCAAAAAATACTAAAGTATAAACAAGCCTTGCAAGACTAAGGTTGATGCTTACTGGTATATATGGAGCTATAGCCATCTCAAAAGGCACAGACCCTGCTCTAGGTATCCCAAGTCCAGGTCCTATGGATAGGTAGATAGCTGTTGTAAACACAACAGAAAACAAAGGACCCACCCTATTAGATAAGTTTGATAGACCATTAGTCTTGCCCACTACTATTGAACCCATAACAGGGAATAAAACAGCGGTAACACTAAAGGCTAATAAAGAAACAAAAGTAGCACTTCCTGCTAGATTTCCCAAAAGAGGTGGGAAAATCAAATTGCCCGCTCCAAAAAACAAGCCAAAGAGCATTATGCTAACTTGTAAGAATTCACTTCTAGTCAATTTTTTCATTATTTCCTCCCAAAATTTAATACAACAATACTTATCCATCAAAAAAGTCCCTTGTCTAATCTTAGACAAAGGACGAAAATTTCCGCGTTACCACCTTTATTCTTATATAAAATAAGCAGCTCAAGCATCCAACAATGCAGGGTTTCGATAACGCCAACCATGGCGACACATCCTACTTGGTTCAGACATGCAAAAGAAAAATGATTTTCGTACCTACTTCCGAGATTGGATCCCACCAGCTACCAACTCTCTGAGCTCATCCATAAGCCTACTCTTTTTTTCGTAATTTTTATAAATAATTATTGTTGAATATATTATAAGGTCAATAAGGAACTTTGTCAAATATTTTTTCAATAAAAATACATATGATTTTATATATTTCATCACAAGCTTTTGTATGCCACCCCTTACATAGTCATAGACTCTCTCCTTGGGAATAGCGTATAACTATTATATCCCTAATAAAGTCTAAATTCTTATGGCTATTAGCTTGTGAAATTATCATAATAATTTATAGGTGAAATTTATAAAGATAAAAGCCCCTAGCCCTAGAAGCTCCTCTTAGAAAAAGTCATAAAGGACAGGCTTTAAATCATAGACAATCCAAAGTCTCGGCTTGGCCCTTGATTTTTCCTAAACTTCCAAGGCTTGGGGCTTTCAATATTCATAATTTTAAGGGATGCTATAAGAAGTTAATATCCCAGACCAAAACCTAGTTTGTATTCATTTCCACACTCATCCTTGTAGGCGTAGGTCCTTCCTTCAGGCATGTACTTGTCTTTATCATAACCTGGGACATCGTTAGGACTTATGCAGATTCCTTCTTCATCTACTGCTATAGCTTCTTCTCCCTTAGGAAAGGTGAATGGGAGTCTACCTGTTGGGGAGTATTTTCCTGTTAGTATATCCATCTGGGCTGATGAAAGAGTTTCAAAGTGGGCTAGGAGGGCATCTGCTTTTTCTTCTGCTTTTCCTAAAAGCCAAGGCATGGTTGAGTTTACAGTTATTATTAGTTTCGCTCCATTTTTATCAGCAATTTTTCTGTATTCATCAAGCTTTCCTATATTTGCTACTGTTGTCTCGGTGTATTCACTGCCATCTGTTGCCTTGTTGGTTTTGTTTTCACAAAGGTCAAGTTCAAGAAGACCTGGAGTTGCTGAGAAGTAGTTGCCTGATTTTGGTGTGATTTGGACAAAGATATATTCTGCATCCTCAACATCTTCAACTATTTCTATATCTTTCCTATCTCTTAGCTCTCCGATGGTTTCTTTTCTGAAGGTCTCTGCCTTTTCTTCTTCCTTGTGGAGGAAGTCTATATAAACTTTTGCCTTATCCTTCATTGGTAGGGTCTTGTCCTTGTTTTTTAATAAAACTACTGAACGTTGGTGGGCAGAGTAGGCTTTTTTCTTATTTTCTATATCTGCTACAAAGTCTTTTGCCCTTTGTGGGTCAACGTAGGTTTTATCGTCAAATAAACCTAGGTCAAACATTTCTGTTAGCAGTCTAATATTTGCTTCAATTAGCCTTTCTCTTGTTATTTTTCCTTCATCATAGGCCTTGATTATCCATTCCACTTCATTGGTATCGGAAATTAGGTCAACTCCGTTGTTGATAGCACAGGCTGCACGGTCTTGTTTATCTAGGTGCATCATCCCCCAAGCCATGTTATCTAGGATTCCTGAATCTGAGTTGATGTAGCCCTTAAAGCCCATTTCTCCTCTTAGGATGTCTTGGATAAAGTATTTGTTAAAGGCAAAACCTACTGGTTCAAAAGGAATTTTTTCTCCCTTATAGTTTTGAACTGCTGATTTGTCGTGGGCAGGTATTGAATAGTAAGGCATGATTGATGAAACTTTTTTCTCTGCTGCTGCCTTAAATGGTGGAAGATGGTATTTTTCAAGGGAGCCAGGAGTCCTATAAACATTGAATTTACCTTCTTTATAGTGAGGGTCGAAGCCATTTTCCCTAGCTCCACCTCCAGGGAAGTGTTTCATAGTTAAGGCTACAGATTCGCTATTTAGTTCATCTCCTTGGAAGGCTTCGATTAGGTCTTCACCAGCCTTGGTTATTAATTCTACATCCTCTCCCAAGGTTCCGTAAAATCTTTGCCATCTTGGATCTGTTGCTGTATCAATCATATACATATAGCCTTTTCTTAGCCCAGAATATTTCCACTCATCTCTTGCAATTTCTCCAAATTCCTTGAAGATTGAGTATTCATAATCTCCATCTGGATGGTAGTTTCTTGCCTTATCTCCAAGGTAGGCTGCTGCAAGACCTAGGGTTGATGGGTATGTTGTAAATACACCAACTGCATCGTTCATACCGAAGGTTCTTTCTGCATTTTCATTTCTTGAGTTTGATGCTATTATTACTGGAATACCAAGTCTTGAGCTTTCTGCAACTTCGTTCATAGCATTTGTCCACTTAGCTATTTCCTCCTCAGAGAAGTTATCTCTTAGGATGAAGTGGCGTAGGTTTTTGTTGAGTATATGTCCTGTTGAACCGTGGTTTACTTGTCCTATAAAAATATTTGTATCTTCGTAAACTTCTTCATCAAGCAGACCATCATAGCTTGTTTTTTCCTTATCTTCTTGGGCAAGACCCATTCTTTGGGACTTGATCATCATGTTTCCAGCTAGCTCTTCTATAGTCATCCTATAGGCTAGGTCCTTGGCACGAACGCTTGATGGAAGTCTCCAATCTTCGTAAGGATCCAAAACTCCATTCCCATTTAGGTCCTTAAATTCCAAACCCTCATTTTGGATGAGTTTCTTATTTCTTACCTCTAATTTTAATTGTCTATCCATATTTCCTCCTTAGTCTTTCTATATTTTTACCCTAGAGCTTGTAAAAATAATTTATTTAGAAAAAATCCCCTCGCTAGGGGATTAAATCTAGTTAAGCTCTCTTTTCATCAAGTATTTTAACGTTTTTAGCAACTGTCTTTTTATCTAATGGATAGATAAACCAAGTTACAAGTCCACTTACACCAAGTGCAATGGCTGGAATTAGGGTCGATACAGCGTATATTCCCATAGCAACTTCAGAAGTTTGGGTTGTGGCACCAGAAACATAGCCAACCATTGTTAGAGCAAAACCACCAAGACCTCCTGCAAGGGCTTGACCAAGTTTTCTCGCAAAGGAGTAAATTGCATAAACTGTTCCATCATCACGTCTACCATTTTTAATTTCCAAATCATCAATTACATCTGTAATCATAGCCCAAGTTAGGGTATTGAAAATCCCTAGACCAAAGTAGGCAAAGGATGTTCCTACAAGGAATACATACATATTATTTACCTTGAGGATGAAAAGGAGGATGTAAACTGCAGATGAGAAAAGGAAACCAAAGGTTGAGGCTTCTTTCTTGCCCCACTTTTGACCAAGTTTCATAGCAGTTGGTGCTGTTATAAGCATTGGTAGTTGAGCAAAAAGTCCTGCTAGAGCCATGCCTTTTCCATTTTGGAAGTAAACTCTAAAGATGTAGGCATTCATTGAACCAACAAGTAGCATAGCCATCAAAAGAAGAATCGCCATAACAATTACAGATATCAAGGATCTGTTTAATAGGACATGGCCAATTCCCTTAGTTTTTGGAAGATCTTCTGCTACTTTAAAATTATTTAGTTTTATTCTTTCCTTAACTCCTTTAAAACAAATCATATAAGAAACTACGGCAAGGATGCCATAAGCTCCTGCAACTAGAGGAAACCTACCCATGAGGAGGATATCTTCTCCACCTGCTGGATTTGCCTTAAAAAGTAACATTGGTGTGATAAAACCAATGGTAAGGCCTGCTATTGTAGCACCTAAAGTTCTAAAAGTTGAAAGTTCAGTTCTTTGGTCAGGATCAGCTGTAACTGCTGAGGCCATTGAGCCGTAAGGTATATTGATAAAGGTGTAGCAAATTGAACCCCAGAATATATATGAAGCATACATATACACTAGCTTGAAGGTCATTGACATATCCTTTAGTCCTGTTTGGAATAGTAAAAAACCTGCGAAAGCAACAGGAATAGCTCCCCATTTAATAAATGGTCTAAACTTTCCGTCCTTGTTGCCCTTGAATTTGTCTACAATTCTTCCCATACCGACATCAGTGAAAGCATCTACTATACGGCTAGCAAGGAAGAGACCTCCAACAACCTTTGGGTCAATTCCCCATACATCTGTATAAAATAGCATAAGAAATCCTGCTATAAAGTTGAAGGTAAAGTTATTTGCTATATCCCCAAAGGCGTAGCCAATCTTATCGGCCCAGCCAAAAGGCTTATTTGTTTTTTGCATAATTTTCTCCTAGATATTTTGTCTTTTCTCATGTAAATATTTGGCATTTTCGTAAACTTTTTGTCTACCAAGTGGGTAGATTACTAGGTAAACTATGGCTGCCAAGAGAATTGTAACTGCTGGAAGTAGGGTTGAAATGTTATAAATTCCTGCTGTTACCTGGGGGTCAAACTTACTTGCTGCACTATAATTTATAGATGTTAGTAGAAATCCTGTAAGGCCAGATGCTGCCGCTTGACCAAGTTTCCTAGAAAATGAGAACGCTCCATAAATCGCCCCATCATCTCTCCTACCCTTGTTTACTTCAAGATCGTCTATTACATCTATAATCATAGCCCAGCTAGTTATTCCTTGGAAGGTAGTTCCGATTTGGAAAAGTATCACAAGGAAGATGAATATTCTCACATCTGTCAATTGAAGGAAGTAGGCAGCAAGGTAGCTTGCAGCTGATATTAACAAACCGAATACTGTTACTTCTTTCTTGCCAAATTTTGCCGAAAGTTTTGGTACAATTGTAGCCATTAGTAGGGTGATTACCATTTGGCTTGTTCCCACAAAACTCATAGCCTTAACATTTCTAAAATAGTTTGGATATAGGTAGGAGTTCATTCCACTTACTGCCATTACTGATAAAAGGAAGAAGAGGGATGCTAATATCAGACCTATGAGGGCTCTTGATGAGAACATTACCTTGAAGGTTGCAATGAATGAAAATTTCTCATCGCTCTTTGGAATCTTCACCCTCTCAGTTGTTAGCTTGAAACAAAGCATGTAGGCAATAATTGCAAGAATTGAACAAGCTAAGGCAAAGATGGCCATCTTATTTCCTGAAAGAATTTCATGACCATTTTGGTCTTTATAGTAAACAAACATCGGTCCAATTACTGCTATAATGAAGTTACCGATTTGACTTCCTATAGTTCTCCATGTAGAAAGGTGGGTCCTGTGGTCAGGGTTTTCTGAAACTGCTGAGGCCATTGACCCATAAGGAATGTTAATAGCTGTATAGGCAATAGAGCCCCAAAGTATGTAAGTTCCATACATCCACACAAGTTTCACTGCCATAGGCATATCTTTAAAATAGGTTGGATACAAGAGGAAACTCGCTAGGGCAACTGGTCCTGCTATTCTTCTAATCCAAGGAAGGAATTTTCCATCCTTGGTTGGTGGTGTTCTATCAACTATCTGCCCCATACCAACATCTGTAAAGGCATCTATTATTTTCGCTACAAGCATCATTAATCCTACACTAGCTGGGCTTACTCCCATAACATCTGTGTAAAATTTCATGAAAAATACTGATGAAAGGGCAAAGGAGAATCCATTGCCCAAATCTCCAAACATGTAGCCTACTTTATCGCTTATGCCAAACGGCTTTACTTTCTTCTGCATATTACTCTCTCAAATTATTTTATTACTATCGCTTCTTCTTGGCATTTTAAGCAAAGCTCCTGAGCCTTGAAGATATGTTCTTGGGTCATGGCATTTTCTGTGCCATTTATACAATCGAGTATCATCTCTCCAAAGAATGGAAATCCAACTTTGCCATTTACCTCAAAATGTTCTTCCCCATTCTCATCTACCAAAAATACATGGTCTCCTGTGGTATCTGTTGCAAGATTTGTGTATTTTCTTACTTCGATTGAGCCCTTAGTTCCTGTTATGAAAGTCCTTCCATCTCCCCATGTTGATAGCCCTTTTGGAGAAAACCAGTGGACTTTATAAAAAAATGTTGCACCATTTTCCCCAACAAGGGTTGCATCTCCGTAATCTTCTAGCTCTGGAGTATCAGGATTGGCGTAGTTTGCTACCTTGCTATGGAGGACTTTGGCATCCTCATTTCCTGTATAGTAGAGGAATTGTTCGATTTGATGGCTACCTATATCTGTTAAGATTCCCCCATATTGGTCTTTTTTGAAAAACCAATCTGGTCGGCTTTCCTTGTTTAAGCTGTGAGGTCCAAAACCTGTAACTTGGATGACTCTTCCAATCCTTCCTTCTTCTATGAGCTTTCCAGCAAAAATTGCTCCTTCAACGTGGAGTCTTTCAGAAAAGTATACAAAGTATCTTCTGCCAGTTTCTTTTACAAGCTTTTTTGTTTCTTCTAATTGATCAAGGCTTGTGAAACCAGTCTTGTCTGTAAAGTAGTCCTTACCAGCTCTCATAGTCTTATTTCCAAGAGCAGATCTTAGGTTGGGAATGGCTGCTGCTGCGAGCATCTTTATATCTTCATCCTTTAAAATTTCATCCACAGAGCTAACAGCTTTTGCTTCTGGGAATTTCTCTTGAAATTCTTTGATTTTCTCAGGGTCTTTGTCATAAACATAAACTATTTCTGCCCCAGCTTCCTTTAAACCATTGCACATCCCATAAATATGGCCATGGTCAAGGGCTCCTACTCCTACCTTAAATTCACCAGGTTCCACAACCTTGTTGGCCTTGCCTTGGGGAGCATAGTTCATGCCATCTTTCTTATCCATAGCCATTAGAACAAGTCTCCATATCCATTAGCTACTAGCCAATCATAGGAAATTTTCAGTTCATTGAAAGGATCTCTTCCATAAGATGAATCTTGTTCAACTAGAAGGTACCTACAACCTGACTTGATAGCTTGGTCAGCACATTCCTTTAGTGGGAGGGAACCTTGACCTAAAGGTGCAAATCTTGCCCTGTTGTCGAAAGCAGTTCTAAAGGCAGTTAAGTCTTCTTGCATCAATTTCAAGTCATCCATAGTTAGTGGCATTACTTCATAGTCTTTTAGGTGGACAAGTTCTACTTTTCCTGCGTATTTTTTGAGGATATTTACAGGATTTTCTCCACCCTTTTGCACCCAATGAACATCAAGCTCAAAGCCAAGTTCTGGGGCGTTTTCTGCTATGATATCAAGGAGATATTTACCATCGTATTTTACAAATTCTACATGATGGTTGTGGTAGTAGAGTTTGATTCCTTCTTTCTTGAGTTTTATGGCGTATTCGTTGGCTTTTTTTGCAAATTCAATCGCCTTATCAAGATTTGCCATCTTGTCAAAAGGTAGCATACCTATTCTAAGTAGGTCAGTTCCTACTGCCTTACAGTCTGCTACAATCTTATCATAGTCTGTTTCAAGGCTTTCTTGACCTTTAAACATTGGCTCGAGGGCAGCTGACATAGCTGCTACTTCCATATCAAAATCCTTGCAAGCTTTTATGATTTGGTCGATATTTTCTTTGCTTGTTTCCACTTGAGATACTTCTACAGACTTATAGCCTATATCTGAAAGTTTTTTGAAGGTTTCATAAGGTCCAACTTCCTTAAAAGAATCCACTACTGTGGAAGCTTGTACTCCTATTTTAGTCATTAATAATCTCCTCTTTTTTTACTTCTTTATTGGTCTTGGATGAATTGATTATGGCTTGAATTATTTGCATAGTTTCCATAGCGGAAGCTAAATCACAATAATCATCTGTGTCATCAATTATGGCTTTATAAAATTTGTTGATTAGTTTTTCGTGACCTGCTCCATAATAATCCTTGGTTGCATCGCTTTTATCATCTTCTGCCAGGCATTCTAAGGCTTTGTTGTAAAGCCTATTATCTTTTATTGTGTATTTTTCTTTTTGACTTATAACTTGTAGCTCAATTGAATCAGTTATTGAATAAGCATTGGTCGCGATAAAAAGTCCGTTTACCCCATCTTCATATTCAATGAAGGCATTGGCTGTATCTTCTACTTCGACTTCCTTATTCATAAGCTTAGTCATAGTTGCTGTAAGGCTTTTCCAGTCTTTTCCTGTTACGAAGGCCATAAGGTCTAGGGTATGGATGGCTTGGTTAATTATTACTCCAGCTCCAGCCTCTTTTAGAGTTCCCCTCCAAGGAGCTTGCTTATAGTAGTCCATATTTCTATACCAAGTTACCAGACCCTTTACTCCAAATACTTCTTCCTTGTTTTTTTCTATAAGCTCCTTGAGTTTTACAACCGTCTTGTTGTACCTATTTTGAAAACAGATACCAAGCTTTTGCCTATCCTTGTAAGCTTGGTAGAAATCGTAGAGGTCCTTGGTTTTTTCATAGCTTACATCTACTGGCTTTTCGCAAAATACATTGACCCCCTTAGCCAAGGCATACTTAGCAACCTCTGCGTGAAGATAATGAGGAAGGCAGATGTGAACTACATCCAAGTCCTCCTTATCTAACATTTCTTTGTAATCCTCATAGCAAGGAGTTATCTCGCATTTGATTTTTTGGCATTTACTAATCGCCTTTTCTTTATCTATATCACAAACTGCAACGAGCCTAGCATAGGGAGAATTATTTATGGAAAAGAGGTGGATTGGCGAAACTGTTCCGAGGCCTATTACTCCAACTTTTAACATAAATCCCTACTTTCTTTCTTGGAATTTTCCTTCTTCTTTGATTTTCTCGTTGAGAAGTTTTAGGTAAAGATCATCATCAAAATCTTTTACAGAAACTGGCTTGCCTAACCAACTTGAAAGGTGAACTGCATTTGCAAGTCTTACTCCGTTGATTCCTTCTGCTCCATTAGCAAGAAGTTCTTCCCCATCGAGTATGTGAGCTGCGAAGTTTCTAAGGACTTCACAGTGTTGACCACCCCATACAGAATTTTCTTCAATAACTTCTGTTTCAAAGAGGTCATCAAACTTCATTTGTCCTGCAAAAAGCATCCTAACATCATCAATTGTCATTCTAGCGTTGAGGTCATTTTCTGTTTCTTTGAGCCTATAAATTGTAGCCTTCTTGGAATCATCAACAACAATCTTGCCACCATCACATACGATTTCTAACCTGTCAGTTCCAATTATTTCGTTAGTTCCTGTTACAAAAACTCCAGTCCTTCCATCATCATATTCCATAAGGAAGTGAACTTGATCATCTACTACAATATCTCTTTGATAGCCATATTGAACGCTTGAGTAAACCCTATCAGGGGCACCTGTCATCCATTGGATAAGGTCGAGTTGGTGAGGAGCTTGGTTTACTAGAACTCCTCCACCTTCTCCGCCCCAAGTTGCTCTCCAGTCAGATTGCCTATAATAAGCGTCTGGTCTCCACCAAGTTGTGATAATCCAGTTGGTTCTTCTGATTGTACCGAGCTCTCCTGAGTCTAGGATTTCTTTAAGTTTTCTATATAGTGGGTTGGTTCTTTGGTTGAAAAATAGAGCATAGGCCTTGTCGGATTTTTGGGCAACTTCGTTAAGCTCCTTAACTTGTTTAGTATAAACACCAGCTGGTTTTTCATTTAGAACATTTACTCCATGAGTTAAACCATAGATAGCCATTTCTGGATGTAGGTAGTGAGGAACACAAGTTACGATTCCTTCTACTTCTCCACTATCTACCATTTCTTTGTAACATTCATAAAACTTAGCCTTTGGAAATACTTTCTTTGCTAGGTCTAATTTTTGAGAATCTATATCACAAACCGCTGTAACTTCAACGTTTGCTACCATGCCTTCAGAAATGAATTTACCATACATAGAGCCTTCTGTACCATAACCAATAATTCCTAATTTTAATTTTCTATCACTCACTTTTACCTCCTGAATTTAATTTAAGCTGATTGATAATCGTTTTCCGTTGTTTTAAAAAATAATCTTCAGGAAGGGAGCGAACCCTCCCTAAAGATTTTAAAGTTTATTATCTTTGCACCCTACCTGAAGCATCTCCTCCAACTAGGTTTTCTACTTCTTGTCTTGACATATGGTTAAAGTCGCCTTTGATTGTGTGTTTTAAAGCAGATGCTGCTACACCAAAGTCTAAGGCATCTGCTGGGCTTTTGCCATCTAGGAGTCCTGTAATTAGACCTGCTGCAAAGCTATCTCCTCCTCCTACTCTATCTACAATTCTTACGTCGTATTGTGGAGCTTGGTGGAAGTCTTTGCCATCATAGATTAGGGCTGACCAGCC
>NZ_CAMXYR010000004.1 GCF_947253225.1 uncultured Anaerococcus sp.
ATATAATAAAAGAGAGGTTCGAAATGACTAAGATTTATGAAAAATATCCAGAAATCACAAATATAAAAGCTAACGTTCTATCCAGAAAATTTGTCAACAACAACACTTACCTAATCTTGGATAAGACTATTTTCATGCCCAAAAATGATTTTCTCATAGATGATGAAGGCTACCTATCAGGACATAAACTTCTTTCTGTGGAAGAAAAAAGGGATAATATCGTCCACCTTATTGAAGGTAAAGAAACTAGAAAAGACCTAGTTTTATCCCTTGACAAAAATATCAGGAAAGAAAACCTCCTTGCATCTACCGCCTTTTGCCTCTTTAAAATTTTCTACAAAACCTACTATCCATCTGGAAGATTTACCCTTAGGGCCAATGATGATGTAAAAGTAATAGAATTGGAAAATCCTAGTCCAGATTTCGATCCATATTTACTAGAAGAAATGATAAATTATGCTATTTCTAGTGGATTAAAGATAAGCCTTGACAAGGGCATAGCTGAGCTTTCTGGCATAGGACAAGCTGTAAACAACTTGATTTGCTTTGACAATACCTATAAGCTCCACTCCTTTAAAATTGAAGCTATGGATGTAGCAGACGAGCTTATCAGACTAACTTTTACCACAGGCAAATAATAACCAAGACTCTGTATTGCCATACAGGTCTTTTTTAATTTAGCTTACTATTGCGAAATCCAAATAATTATGCTAAAATGAAAATATCATAAAAAAAGGAGGTTAAATAAAATGATCACAAAAGCAAAAATGGACTTTAAAATTAAGTAACTCTAGTAAGTATCAGGATACTCCTTGATCCTTACGATTAGCTAACCAAGGAGGAAGCCAAGAACGGCTATATGAAAAAACTCAAATTTTTATTTAAAGAGATGGCAAAGTACGAGCCATCAATGTTTCTATTAATCGTACTATATTCCATATCCATAGGTCTAAGACCCTTCATATGGATTGTTTCCCCTGCTTACATATTAAAAAATACTGGTAAGCCCTTCTCATTTTTTATAATATTTTTTATAATTCTATTGTTTGTAGCATCTATATCTAGTTTCTTTGATTCTTTTATCATGGGTAATTATAGGATGAAAATGAATAATGTTAGGTATTCTTGTATAAGAATGATAACAAAATACAGTCTATATCTTCCCTTTGATAAGCAAAAAGACAAGGATGAAATCGAAAAAATCAACAATGCTATGAAAGCCTGTGAATCACCCTTCCAAGGTCTAGGAGGAATAATGATGAGCCTTCCACCAATTGGAGCTTTGATTTTTTCCATAAGTGGATTTTTGTGGATCTTTTCAAAGATGGGGCCTATCCTACTTACCTTGATTGTAGTAACTACAAGCATTTATTTTGTTATTAACTACCAATCCACAGAAGCCTACACCAAGTATTGGGATAGTATGTCCACAAATTGGAATATTTTTTCTAAGCTCAACTACCAGCTAAGAAACCCAGAATCCAAGCAAGATATCCTAATTTATGATTTTATCAATCTTTTTAGGTCTTATTATATGACAACTAACAAGAAAAGAATTAAAGGTTATGCCGATGCTAATAAAAAGGCAATCTCCCTTTATTCATTGGCGAGAATTTTTAGTTTTATAAGAGATGCTTGCATTTTTTATTGGTTAATCTCATCTATTATAGCTGGAAAAATTGATGTTGGCGATTTCTATATGTTTTTTACAGCAATCTTAGCCTTTATCAACTTCAATGATGAGTACACTTGGATAATATCGAATATGAAAAATGGTATGGCAAGTTTTTCCTATTTCTTTGCCATTATGGAAGATAACACTGAAGTGGCTGGCAAGCCTATCGAAAACTTAGACTCTGTAGTTATTGAATTTAAGAATGTCTCCTTCAAATATCCAGCAAGAGACGATTATGTTCTAAAAAACATCAACCTAACCATCCATAATAAGGAATCTCTTGCTCTTGTAGGCGAAAATGGTGCAGGTAAGTCGACCCTAGCCCTCCTACTCTGTGGCCTCTACAAACCGACTAGTGGAGAAATCTTGTTAAATGGAACAAATATTGAAGAATTTGGAGCAAATTATAGGGAGCTAATAGCGGCAATTTTCCAAGATTCTCTCTTATTTCCTTTTTCTATTAGGGAAAATATAGACTTAGCTAATAATTCTACTAATTTACAAAAAGTTTATAAGACAAGTGGACTTGATAGTATCATAGAAAAATATGCTAAGAAAGACCAACAAATCCTTCTTAGAACCTTAGATGAAAATGGAGTTGACCTTTCTGGTGGTCAAAAACAAAGAATCTTCTTATCAAGGGCTCTAAACAAAAAGACTAGCAAGATTTTAGTCTTAGATGAACCTACTGCCCAGCTAGATGCCTTGGCAGAAAGAGAACTTTACACACTTTATGATGGTCTTAGCGAACATCTATCATCCATCTTCATATCTCACAGACTCGCATCAACAAAATTCTGCGACAGGGTGATTTTCCTTAAAGATGGGGAAATTATCGGCAATGATAGCCATGATAATTTATTAAAGACAAACGAGGAATATAGAGACCTCTACGAGATTCAAGCAAAAAATTATAAGGAGGTTCTATGAAAAATATTTTAAAACTTTTCAGAAGATTTGACAAAGACTACAAAAATTTCACCCTATATATATGTCTGATGTCCATAATTATGGGGTTTTTGCCTCTAATCAATATCTATGCACCTAAACTTATTATAGAAGAGCTATTGGGAAGAGCCAACCAAGCAACAATTGCAAAAATCCTAGGACTTGTGCTTCTTGTAAATATCATTTTGGTTCTTCTAAGAAAGGTCTATGAAGCATACTTCACCCTAGTTTTTGAATCAATGACCGACAAGTTACTTTTTGAATTAAGCGAAAAGTCCTTGACCCTACCAATTGAAAAAACTGACAGTAAGGATGTCCAAGATATGCTAGAAAAAGCCCACGTCTCAGTTTTTAACATCTACGACTTGTGGGAGACCCTAAATATAGCGACAAGTTCGCTAATCACAGGCGTTTTTGCTCTAGCTATTCTAGTTAAGCTTAATCTCTTCCTGCCTTTGTTAGGAGTTGGGATAATAATTGCTAATAGGATTTTCGTAAAACTAATCAAGAAAAATGAAATTTACTATCAAGAAAAATCTGCTGGTGAAAATAGAATCTACCGTTATTTTTCTGAATTTGCCCAAGACAACAAGCACGCTAAAGATATTAAAATCTATGGTGGAGAAGAGTTAATCCTCAGCAAATCAGAGAAATACCTAAATAAGTTGGTAAATACCAACAAACAATATTACACAAAAAACGGTTTTTATGGGGGAATGATGAACATAACTTCCTCAGTAGGCATAGTCCTTGCCTTAACCTACCTAACTTATAGGCTCACAAATAAGTCCGTTTCACTTGCTGACTTCACCCTATATTTTAGCTCAATCATCCAGTTAATTAATACTGTAAATATTGTTCAAAAAAACTACGCCCAAGTTATTTCTGTAAATGAAAATATGAATAGCTACTTTGAATTTATTAATCTTCCAGAAAGATCTAGTGAGGAAGGAGAAATTTCTACAAATAAGCTTGATAAAGTTTCTATCAAATTTGATAAAGTTTCCTTCAAATATCCAAAAAGCAACTCCTACATTCTAAAGAATTGTTCATTTGAGATAAAAGATGGAGAAACAGTCGCCCTTGTCGGTAAAAATGGAGCTGGTAAATCAACTATAGTAAAACTCCTATGTAAGTTCTATGACCCAAGTGAAGGTAATATTTATATCAATGATATCAATATAAAAGACATCACAGCCAAGGACTACCATAAGATATTGTCACCAACCTTCCAAGACTTTAGGCTATTTCCTTTCAAAATAAGCGAAAACATAGCAGGCATCAAGGAAGAAGAAATATCCAAAGACAACCTTGCAAAAATCAAAGATTCAACTAAGCTACTTGGGATTGATGAATGGATAGCTTCTACCAGCAAGGGTCTCGCAACCTACCTCACCCTCCTGTTTTCAAAAGAAGGTGTCGAACCATCGGGAGGACTTGGCCAAAAAATAGCCCTAGCCCGTTCTATGGCCCATGGCGGAAGATTTTTCATAATGGATGAGCCAACCAGTGCCCTAGACCCTCGAAGTGAGCAAGAAATTTTCGAAAAAATGTTAGAAATTTCCAAAGGGCAAACCTCACTTTTCATCTCCCACAGGCTATCATCAACCAAGTACGCTGATAGAATTATAGTTTGTGATGATGGCAAAATCATAGAAAATGGAAATCACGATAGCTTGATAAAAAAAGATGGTTTGTACAAAAAAATGTATACAAGTCAGGCAGACTTGTATGTATAAGTTAATTAAATTTAAAATTTATTCAAAAAAGCCTAGCTATTTCACTAGCTAGGCTCTTTATTTTTTGTGGATTGTCTTTAGTTTTCTTTCCAAGAGTATGCCCCCTGTAATGTAGGCGAGAAATTCTAATATCCATAAGATGGCGATTCTTAAAAGAGTAACTTCCATGTATCGTGCTATTAAAAAACCTAGTAGGAGAAAAACTCCTCCAAGTCCAAAGCACATCTTTGCCATTGTCTTATTAGCATAGTACCAATTAGCCTTATTTTTCATGGAAAGTTCTGACCTATAGCCATACTTTGTATTCATCTTATCCTTAACTTTATTGCTTACAAAACCAATAATTATTAGGTAAGCTGGTATGTAAAATAATATTACTTTCCTGTAAAACATAATCTTTCCTCATATAAATTTTTTGAATATAAAGTCAAAGCCCATAAACCACGCTGCAGAATAAAGAATTATTGAAGGACCCTTGCATACAATTATTATGTAAGAAAATTTCTTTAGAGTCATATCTGTTAGTCCTGATAGGTAGCACAAAAGATCATCTGGGGCAAGGGGAAGTAGTATCGCCCAAAATAAAAATCTCTCATAAGACTTGTCGTTGATTTTGTGGTAGTATTTGTTGTAAGTATCCTCCCCAAAAATTCTTATCACAGCATTTTTCCCAAAAGTTTTGGATATAATAAAGACAATAATACAGCCAACACAAATTGATAAGTAGTTGTAAACAAAGCCCCAAAAAGCACCAAAAATCACAACTCCAAAGATTAGAACTGGACCTCCTGGTATAATCGGAAGGGCAACTTGGATAATGTTAACCAGCATAAAGGCTAATGGAGCAAGCTTTCCCTTTGATAGAATGAAATTCCTGAAATTTTCTAAAGAAGAAAACATCCCTAACCTATAAAGATGGATAGCGTAGGCTGTAAATAAAACTATTAGCACTACCGATAATATATTAAAAAATTGTTTTTCTAAAAAATCTTTCATAACAACCTCGTTTGTATGATGTTTGTAATACAATAGTACACTATTTTCATCACATTGTCAAGTTAATTATATAAGAAATTGAAGAATTTTTCAATATTTTTTCAAAGAATTAAAGTCTATCTTTAATATAATTAATTTGTTTATTGAAAACAAAAACCCTATAGGCAAAAATTTGTAATAAATTAATATTAGCTTATCCTCTGAGGTTAATATTTATTTACTTGCTAGGTCTAGGAATCTTTTTGTATGGTGGGCTACTGCATCCATAACAGGGTTTGTCGAGCTTTCGACTTGAGCTTTTCCATCTTGTGTTCCACTTACTCCATGAGGATTTCCTCCTTGGGCATAAATTGATCCATATATGTATCCAGTCGGTTTTATTTTAAAACCCCAGTGCATAGCTGATGTATAGAGAGCTCTTATAGTTTTCACTCGACCACCATTTACATTTTTAGCTGATGTAAAAGCCCTTACATATACGAGTTTACTTTCTGACCAAACACCGCCTAGAGTCTATAAAAGCCTTCATTTGGCTACTAACATTGCCAAATCTTGTTGGACTTGCAAGTATTATTGCATCTGCCAATACAAGATCATCAGGTGTGGCTATAGCAATATTTTTTTCTTCATCTATAACTTTATCCCAGGCAGAACCTTCTATAACATTTGAAGTATCAAGTAGCTCCTTCACTTTTCTAAGCCTAACTTCTGCTCCCAAGCCTTCCGCAGTTTCTTTTGCCTTTTTTGACACAATTAAGCAAAAAACAACCATCTAGCCTAAGCTAAATGGTTGGTATATTTTTATAAAACCTTGTGCTTATCTATTTTTCTTACTTGTAAACAAGCCTGCTGCCGCAGTTGCAATTATAGCAAATAAGCCTGCTTCTCCTACTACCCCAGTTTTAACATTTGTTGATTTGGCATTGTTCTTGCTAGCTTGTGGTGAGTCAGATTTTTCTTCATCCTTTGTCTTACTTGATGAATCTTTCTCTCCCTTACTTTCTTTTTCCTTATTTTTATCTTTATTAGTATTTTCTTGTGAGCTAGTATTATCTGGACTAGCATGATCGCTAGTATCTGATGAAGGTTCTATTTTTTTATTTTCATTTTCTTTGGAGCTAGTATCTTCATTTGGTTTTGGATTTTCAACGTTTAGATCTGGTCTTTCATCTTTAACGCTCAACATATAGAAGTAAAATCCATCCTCATCTTGTTTTATTTCATAAGAATTAAATAATTTATTTTCACCAAGAGCTGCTAGTGCAGCCTTAACAGCATCCTCTCTATTCTTATAAAGTTTATGCTCTGGCTCACCTTGACTAGGAATAGGAGCCAATGCAATTGAATATGAATACAACCCAGGACCATTTCGAAGTATTTTATATGACTTGAATTGTTTATTTACAGTCAAAATTTTTTTCCCAAAAGCTATCATCCGATCTTCCCATCCAGTCATCCTACCATGTACATGAAGATATGGTATATCCTTATTTGGAGTTAATACAACATTTAGCGCTATATCTCTAAAAAGCTCCCCTTCATCTGGCATATTAAAGGTCCCTGAATACTCTAGCTTGTTACCTATACTATCTAAACTTCTTAATTCTACATAATATGGCTTTCCAACTTCTCCTTTAAAGTAATGAAATAAACCACTATATACTTCTCCTATTTTTTCTCCGTTTGCATAGAAGTTACTAACTCCATCAATAGAACTTACATTTCCTTTTTCATCTATGGCATAGAAATTTAGGTTAAATACTCTTCTTTTTGCATTTTCACTTAATTCAAGATTAACTAACCTAAAATGAGATTCTTCAGGCCTAATATCAGTTGGAAGTGTTAAAGACCCTTTAGCATAAGTTTTGTTATCTTGATCATACTTTATCTCAAAATCGTAAGTCTTGCCCAATTCAAAATAATCTTCTATGCGTATAAACCACCTTGTATCAGAGTGTGTGTAAAAATCACTACTAAGTTTAAGTGCTTTCCCATTATAGTATAGCGTAGATGATTCTTTTACCCAATCATAAACTCTTCTGTTAGGAACTTCTAAATTTATTGCAAAGTGTTGAACTTTTCCTGATATTACGTCTTTATCCAACAACATCCCGCTAGTATCATTACCAGCACTTCTGTCTTCCTTACTAGCTATTGTTTTTTCGTCTTTTTTATCATCTAAACTGGTCAAAGATAAATCCTTATCTTTCTTTTCATCGTTTAGGTTTACTTCCGATTTGTCATCCTTTGCTTCTTTTTCTTCATTAACTTCATTTTCTTTGTCAATATCCTTATTTTCATTACTCTCTGTCTTAAGATCAATTTTATTTTCTTGATCTCCTAAGCTTTTGTCTTGCTCGTTGTTTTCTTCTTCTGATTGAGTAATGCTTATCTCTCCCTCTTTCTTAGCTAAATCTTCATCTGCATAAGTTGGTTGAATTATGCTAAGAGATAGGGCCAGAATTAAGGCCGAAGATAAGATCGCTTTTTTATTTGTTTTCATATAACCCTCCATTTGTATTTGTATATATTATATCACTAAAATAATGTAGTGTCATAATAATATGCTATTAAGTTGAAGAAGTATATTCATTATTAATCTACAAAAACAACCAATGTAATTTCAATAATTTTTGACTTATTCATCAAAAAACAACCCCTAATCCGATATGTACCCTCCCTACTAGCTAACCAGTAAGAATAGTACATATCAATCCATCAAAGGACTGGGGTTGTTTTGTTTAGACAACTATATTTAAAATTTTTCCAGGAACATAGATTATTTTTCTAATCTCTTTTCCATCTATATATGATTTTATATTTTTATCTTCGCTTGCCGCTCTTAAAGCATCATCCTTGCTAGCATCATTTGCCATCAATACTTTTCCTCTTACCTTGCCATTTATTTGGACGGGCATTTCAAATGAATCAAAGGACAATTTGCTTTCATCATAAATTGGCCAGCTTGTTTGGTTTAACTCACCCTCGTAGCCCATCATTTCCCAAAGCTCTTCAGTCATGTGGGGAGCAACTGGGTTTAGTAGGGTGATATAGGTTTTAAAGTCTTTTTTGGTGATTTTGCCTAGGGCTTTCATTTCGTTTAATAGGGTCATAAGCTGAGCGATTGCTGTGTTGAATTTGAGGTTTTCAAAATCTTCACTTACCTTTTTTATAGTTTGGTTAATTACTACTTCAAGGTCTTTGCTATAAGAATCGCCATCAACTACTAGGTCTGTAAGGTTAAAGACTCTTTCTAGGTATTTTCTACAACCCCTTACTCCCTCATCGGACCAAATTGCCATTGATGAGAAATCTCCCATGAACATTTCATAACATCTAAGGGTGTCTGCCCCATAATCTCTTATGATATCGTCAGGGTTTATAACATTTCCACGAGACTTGCTCATTTTTTGGTGGTCGCTTCCAAGAATCATTCCGTGACTAGTTCTCTTCTTGTAAGGCTCTTTGCTAGGAACAACTCCTATATCATATAGGAACTTATGCCAAAATCTTGAGTAGAGAAGGTGAAGGGTTGTATGTTCCATGCCTCCATTGTACCAATCTACAGGTGAAAAGTAGTCAAGGGCTTCCTTGCTCGCAATAGCGTCTTTATTTGTTGGATCCATATATCTGAGGTAGTACCAAGAAGAGCCTGCCCATTGTGGCATGGTATCAGTTTCTCTTTTAGCAGGCTTACCACAAATTGGGCAAGTTGTATTTACAAAGTCTTCTATTTCAGAAAGTGGAGATTCCCCTGTAGCTGTTGGTTCATAAGATTCTACTTCTGGAAGCCTTACAGGTAGGTCAGTTTCTGGAACAGGAACCCAACCATGCTCTTGGCAATAAACCATAGGAATTGGTTCGCCCCAATATCTTTGACGAGAGAAAACCCAATCTCTTAGCTTGAAGTTCGTCTTTACCTGTCCAAGACCTTGTTCTTCTATATATTCAATAGCCCTTTTCTTTGCATCACTTGCTGATAGACCATTTAGGAAGTCTGAATTAATTGCTATACCCTTGTTTATATCAGTTGTTGGAAGCTCTTCGCCAGTTTCATAAACTGGGATTATTGGCATTGAAAATTTCTTTGCAAATTCAAAGTCCCTAGTATCATGAGCTGGAACTGCCATGATTGCTCCTGTTCCATAGGTCATAAGAACGTAATCAGAAACCCAGATTGGAATTTCCTTGTTATTTAGTGGATTGATTGCTGTTAGTCCCTCAATCATTACTCCTGTTTTGTCCTTATTAAGCTCCGCTCTTTCAAAGTCAGACTTTTTCTTTGCTTCCTCTTGATAGGCTAGGATATCTGATAAATTTTTGATTTCATCTTTGTATTTACTTAGTATTGGATGTTCTGGACTTACTACCATATAAGAAACACCAAAGATTGTATCTGGCCTTGTAGTGTAAACTCTTAGTTTATCTTCCTTATCTTTTATCTTAAAGTCAACATCGCATCCATGGCTTCTACCTATCCAATTGATTTGACTGGCCTTAATTCTTTCTTCAAAGTCCACTTCTTCTAAGTCATCTATAAGCCTGTCAGCATAGGCTGTAATTTTAAGCATCCATTGGTTCTTCATCTTATGGACTACTTCTGTTCCACATCTCTCACACTTACCATCAACAACTTCCTCATTGGCAAGTCCTACTTGGCAAGATGGACACCAGTTAACAGACATTTCGTTCTTGTAGGCAAGGCCATGTTTGTACATTTGGATGAAAATCCACTGACTCCACTTGTAATAATCCGGATCAGTTGTGTTAATCTCTCTATCCCAATCAAAGGAGAAACCAATTGACTTCATCTGAGCCTTAAAATTCTTTATATTATCCTCAGTTACCTTGGCTGGGTGTATCTTATTTTTTATGGCATAATTTTCTGTAGGAAGACCGAAAGCATCCCATCCCATAGGATAGATTACATTCTCTCCTTCAAGTCGTCTCTTACGAGCAACTACATCAAGGGCAGTATATGGACGAGGATGGCCTACATGGAGACCTTGACCAGACGGATATGGAAACTCTACCAGTGGATAGAATTTCTTTTTATTTTTGTCTATACTTGCCTTAAATGTTTTCTCTTCATCCCATTTTTTTTGCCATTTCTTCTCTATAGCATTTGGATTATACTCTACCATCATTCCTCCTAGTTTTTCTCAGAAAATGCATGAACATATCTTGGATATGCTAGTACGTCTCTGATGTTTTTCATACCTGTAACATACATCACTGCTCTTTCAAATCCTAGACCAAATCCTGAGTGAACAACTGTTCCAAACCTTCTTAGGTCGAGGTAGTTTTGATACTCTTCTGGTTTTAAGCCATTTTCTTCCATAGACTTGTAAAGTTCATCATATCTTTCTTCCCTTTGAGAGCCCCCTATAAGCTCACCTACTCCAGGAACTAGCATATCGAAGGCAGCAACAGTCTTACCATCATCGTTTCTCTTCATGTAGAAGGCCTTGATGTTTTTTGGATAGTCTGTTACAAATACTGGACCACCCACTATTTTTTCTGAAAGATATCTTTCGTGCTCAGTTTGTAGGTCAATTCCCCACTCAACAGGGTACTCAAAATTTTCTCCTGATTCTTTTAATAATTCAATAGCCTTGGTGTAGGTTACTCTAGCAAAGTCTGCATCTCTTAGTTTTTCTAGCCTTTCGATAAGTCCCTTATCTATCCAAGTATTAAAAAATTCCATCTCGTTTGGAGCGTGTTTTAGTAAATAATCTATGGCAAACTTAATCATATCTTCAGCTATATCCATAGCTTGGTTGTAGTCAGTAAAGGCCATTTCTGGTTCAAGCATCCAAAATTCAGCAGCATGCCTTGGTGTATTTGACTCTTCAGCCCTGAAAGTTGGGCCAAAAGTATAAACATCTCCAAAGGCAAGAGCGTAGTCTTCTGCTTCAAGCTGACCTGAAACAGTTAGGTAGCTTTTTTTGCTAAAGAAATCCTTGCTGTAATCAACACTTCCATCTTCTCTTCTAGGAGGATCGTTCGCATCAATAGTTGTAATATTAAACATCTCACCTGCTCCTTCAGCGTCAGAGGCTGTAACTATAGGTGGATTTACATAAACAAAGCCCCTTTGTTGGAAAAAGCTATGTAGGGCAAAAGCTAAGATGCTCCTTGCCCTAAAAACTGCCCTATAAGTATTAGTTCTTGGTCTAAGGTGTGGGATAGTTCTCATATATTCAAGTGTTTGTCTTTGTTTTTGGATTGGGTACTTATCTGAAGATTCACCTAAAACTTTGACAAGCTCAGCCTGAATTTCATATGGGTTTTTGGCATTTCCTGTCTCAACGAGTCTTCCTCTTACTTCTAATGATGCTGATAGATTTTGCTTGTCTAGCTCATCGTAATTTTCGATATCTTTTCCAACAACTATTTGCAAATTCTTGAAGGTCGTTCCATCATTAAGTTCAATAAAGCCTACATTTTTGCCAAATCTTTGATTCCTAATCCAGCCATATACAGTTACTTCCTTATCTACATACTTGTCTACATCTTTTAATATATCTCTAATCTTCATTGTTCCCTCTCTTATTTTTTTCTAGTCTTTCTATCATTTCCTTCTCAAATCCTACAGTCTTTGGCTCGTAAAATTTTTCTAAAACAAACTTATCTGGCAAATAGCTTTGGTCAACATAACCACCAAAATCATGAGGATATAGGTAGGTGTCATGAACCAGGTTTTTTGACCCTTGATAGTGAGTATCCTTTAGTTTGTTAGGAACTACTTCATCTTTGTTTGTTCTCACAAAATTTATCGCCTTATCAATAGCACGGTAAGTAGAGTTACTCTTTGGAGCAGCTGCCAAGTAAGTTACTACTTGACTTAGGATAATTCTAGCTTCTGGTAGACCTACCGTATCAATTGCCTTAAAGCAAGAAGTAGCCATAACAAGTGCCTGAGGATCAGCATTTGCTATATCTTCTGCTGCAAATATAATCATCCTTCTGGCAATAAATTTTATATCTTCTCCAGCTTCTAGCATCTTTGCCAGATAGTAAATAGCTGCATCAACATCTGAACCTCTCATAGATTTTATAAAGGCACTAGTCGTATCGTAATGTCTATCGCCATCTCTATCATATACAGCAATCTTTTTTTGAGTGGAATTTTCTATAGTCGACTTGTCTATTACTATTTTACCATCTTTCTCATCTTCTGAAAATATAGCAAGCTCTAGGGCATTAAGCAAAGCTCTACAATCACCATTAGAATAAGAAATCAAGGTATTTCTCGCTTCACCATCGAGAATTATATCTTTACTCTTTAATATTTCATCTTTGCTAAGTGCCAAATCAATAAGCTTTTCTAAGTCCTTATCTGCAAGACTTTTCAACTCAAAAACATACATCCTAGAAATAAGGGCCTTATTTACCTCAAAGTACGGATTTTCAGTTGTAGCCCCTATAAGGGTTATGGTTGAATCCTCTACAAAAGGAAGAAGATAATCTTGTTGACTCTTATTGAACCTATGGATCTCATCAATAAAAAGAATAGTCTTTTTATTCTCAAATGCTAGGTTATCCTTAGCAAGCTGAACCTTATTTTTAAGGTCGGCTATACCACTTGCTACTGCTGATATTTCTTCAAAAGCCATATGAGTTTTCTGAGAAATAATCTTTGCAAGGCTTGTCTTACCAACTCCTGGAGGACCATAGAATATAGATGAATAGATTCTATCCGCTTTAATCATCCTTCTTATAATCTTACCCTCACCAACCAAGTGGTCTTGACCTATGTAATCGTCTAAATCCTTTGGCCTTAGTCTATCGGCAAGAGGGGCAGATTTTTCCAATTGTCTTAGCCTATTTAATTCAAATAAATCCACATTTTCCCCTTCATAAGAAAAAAGATGCTAGTTAGTAGCATCTTTCTTATCTTTTAAACTTTTAATTTCTTCATAAAAGGAATCTACATCCTTAAATTCTCTATACACCGATGCAAACCTGACATAAGCTACAGGATCTAGCTCCTTGAGCTCTTGCATGACAAGCTCGCCTATATAAGTCGAATCAATCTCCTTGAGCCCTGTATGGTTAATCTTAGTTTCTATATTTCTTGCTACTTTTTCGATATCGGCCATAGTTACCGGTCTTTTTTGGCAACTTTTTGCAATTCCATAAATCAACTTAGATGGATCGTAGGCCTCTCTAGTTTGATTTTTTTTAACAACCATGATTGTAGAATCTTCGTATCTTTCATAAGTAGAAAACCTACGATCACAATCTTCGCACAGACGCCTACGTCTTATTGCCCTATCATCTTCAGTTGACCTAGAATCCAAGACTCTGGTGTTATTTGAATCGCAGTAGGGACACCTCATATTATTTTAGGAAATCTGGTAAGTCGAAATCATCAAATGGATTAGATGATTTTTTGCTTGCATTTCTTTGTGGTGCACTTAGGTTCTCTGATGCCCTTCTATTAACTTGAGCTGGTCTTCTTTGTGGATTTTGATTATCAAAACCTGTTGCAATAACAGTAATCTTAATATCATCACCAAGAGATTCATCACTGCCTACACCAAAGATGATATTTGCATCAGAATCAATATTATCTCTTATCAATTCTGCTGCTTCATTTGCTTCCATAAGTCCAACTTCTGCAGCTGTAACATTTAGAAGAACAGCATTTGCACCATCAATGCTTGTTTCAAGAAGTGGTGAGTTAATAGCAGCCTTAGCAGCTTCAACGGCTCTATTTTCGCCATTAGCCCTACCAATACCCATGTGAGCAATACCTTGATCAGACATAATTGATTCAACATCTGCAAAGTCTAGGTTTATTACATTAGGTACAGCTATAAGTTCAGAAATACCACTTACAGCATCCATAAGCACTTGGTCAGCCATCTTGAAAGCTTCCACCATTGATGTTCTCTTTTCAACTATTTGAAGTAGTCTATCATTTGGAATTGTAATAAGGGTATCGACATTTTCTTTAAGTCTTTCAATACCACCCTCAGCTTGATTTTGTCTTTTTCTTCCTTCAAAAGTAAATGGTTTTGTTACAACACCAACTGTAAGAATATCCATTTCTTTGGCTACTTTTGCAACTACTGGAGCAGCTCCTGTTCCAGTTCCACCACCCATACCAGCTGTAATGAAAATCATATCTGCACCTTTAATTGCTTCTGATATTTCATTTTTGGATTCTTCAGCAGCCTTTTCTCCAACCTCTGGATTAGCTCCAGCTCCAAGTCCTCTTGTAAGCTTTTCTCCTATTTGAAGTCTGATATCTGCATTTGATTCTTGTAGAGTTTGAAGATCTGTATTTAAAGCTAAAAACTCTACTCCCGATAGTCCACTTTCTCTCATTCGGCTGATAGCGTTATTACCACCGCCACCAACTCCAATTACCTTGATTTTAGCTAAAGAGCCGTTATCCATATCCATGTTAATGTTTGCCATACTTTCCCCCATTTTTTATAAGATAATTTTATATTAAGAACCTTCGTTCATTTTAACTATTGGTTTCTTGCCATTTGTTAAATTAATGGAAGAAACATCTTGGCCCTTACTTTCTATATCCTTTAATATTGAATCTAGTAGTCCAAGCTTGTAAGAACTTTCTTTGAGGCTACCAAAATCAACTCGTATATCTTTTACTATTATACCAATATGCGACTTGTTTTCAAAATTTAATTCACTAATCAAATCAACATAAGAAGTATCCTTTACTCTATTAATAAATTCAATTATTTCCTTATCATCCGTGAAGGCTTCCTTGACCTTATCATTGTAGGAATTAACCCTAATTTTAATCAAAGAATTTTCTAAACTTTCCGATGAATTTTGACTAGAAATTATCGTTTGTTTGTTTGAAACATATATATTCTTATTACCATTTTCTATTAGAAATTGTGGATATATTTCACTAACTTTTATTTTTAATATTTTCGGAAATTTCTTTTCTAACTTAGCACTTTCAATCATATCATTGTCAAGAAGCTTTTTCTCTTGCTTTTTGCTATTATAGAGGAGGATATTTTTTCCTATAGGATTTTCAATTTTCGATAGGATATCCGTATCCTGTATCCTATCATTACCATCTACATAAACTTGACTAATCTTAAAATATGGATGTCTCATGCAAGTTATGAATGTTACAAAAAAAGCTATAAAAACCAAAAATCCTACGAATCTTTTATTAAAAATACTAGTTCTTTTTGTTTTTCTTCTAACTTTTCTACTAGCATTTGTTGGTTTCTTATCCCTGTGCCTTCTAGCCCTTCTTTCACTTGTTCTATTTTCCTTCATAGTTGACCAACTCCTTGATTACACCGAGTATCCTATCTCCTGCATCATTTGATGAAAGTTTCCAAGCATTTTCTCCCATGTGTTTTAACTTATTGGAATCAGAAACTATTTCTCTAATTTTTTGGTTAAGGATATCTCCCGTCAAATCTTTTTCCAAAATCATCTCCGATGCTCCATTATCGACGTAAGTTTGGGCGTTGAACTGTTGGTGGTTTTCAGTTGTATAAGATTTCGGAATTAGGATTGATGCCTTGCCTACTGAAGATATCTCAGAAAGACTCATCGCACCAGATGATGCTATAACCAAATCGCTTACTGCATAGAATAGGTCTATATTGTCAATATAGGAAAATACCTTAAGATAGGGATTATCTTTGCTTTCTTTGATAAAATCATCATAATATCTCGCCCCTGTCTGGTGGAGGAGATAATATGAGCCATCCATTATTTTGGATAGGTCCTTCACAGCCTCATTCATAAAGTAAGAACCATTACTTCCCCCAAAAGAAAATACAACAGGCCTGTCCTTTTTTATCCCCAATTTTTTTAAGTCTTTTTCGCTATAAGTTAACTTGAAATTAGTTCTTACGGGATTACCAGTTACTATAATATTATCCTTGTGTTTGAAGTGCTTTTCGGCTTCCTTATAAGAAATCAAAACTCGATCAACCTTATTTGAAAGAAACTTAGAAGCAATACCTGGATAGGAATTAGATTCATGAACTAGGCAGGGGATTTTTGCCCTACTAGCTTGATAGAGAATCGGAGCACATACATATCCTCCTGTACCTACCACAAGGTCTGGCTTATATTCTTTTATTATCTTCTTAGCCTTCCTAAAACCTTCCAAGTTTTTTACTAGAGCTTTAAATAATTTCTTGTTGATTCTTCTAGGAATACCCATCCCTGGTAGGTCTATGAACTTGTAGCCGTATTTTTTAGCAATGTTTTCCTCAGGGCCTCCCTTAATTCCTACATAAACTATTTCAGTATTACTTATTTCTTGTTCTAGCTTCTGGGCTATGGCTATGGCTGGATAAATATGCCCTCCAGTTCCACCACCTGAAATAATTACTCTCATTTACTCTTCCTTATCTCATGTTCCTTGACTTTACTTTTGAAATCCTCGCCCCTAAGCTCGAAATTCTTGTACATATCCCAAGAAGCACTTGCAGGCGATAGGAGGATCACATCATTTTCTACAGCATTTTCAAAAGAAACATCTACCGCCTCTTGCATATTGGCAACCTTTGTGTAAGAAACTCCATACTTTTGGCAAAGATTAATCAATATATCTGACGTTGCTCCCATAATCACCATTAGTTTACCATTTTTCTTAAAGGCCTTAACATAAGCTGTGTAGTCAATATGCTTGTTATAGCCACCAGCAATAATAATTATAGGATTGTTAAAGCTTTCTATAGCCTTAACGGAGCTATCTACATTAGTTCCCTTAGAGTCGTTGTATACCTTAACTCCATCAACACTTGTAACATATTCAAGCCTATGTTCGATAGACTTAAAAGTCTTTAAGGCTTTTGATATATCATCTATGCCAACGCCAAATAAATAGCAAGCAAGACTTGCTGCCATAACATTTTCATAATTGTGCTTGCCTATTACCAAAAGCTCATTAACATCAATAAGCTTATTTAGCTTCTTATCCTTTAAATATATACTTGTATCTTTTAGGAAAATACCTCTATCAACCTCTCTCATGGATGAAAATTTATAAACATTCGCCTTATAAGAATCCATATGGGAGGCTAGGATGGGATCTTCTTGGTTTATTATCAAAAAATCTTTGTTATCTTGATTTTTACTAATATTTAGCTTAGATGCTATGTAATCATCGAATGAACCATGCCAATCTATATGATCTTCTGTAATATTTGTAAGCACTCCTATATGAGGTTTGTAGGTTTTGGTATCATGAAGTTGGAAACTGGAAAGCTCACACACAAAAATCGAATCGGGATTCTCATACATTTGCCATAAGATGCCCTCTCCAATATTTCCTACAGAAATTGCCTTATAACCAGATTCATTTAAAATATGGCTTATCATAGATGTTGTCGAGGTTTTTCCGTTAGTTCCAGTTATTCCAATAATCTTAGCCTTCGGAAAAAGTCTAAATGATAATTCTATATCAGAAATAATCTCGTATTTTTTCTCTAGTCTTAAAACCATATCATCATGAGGAGGGATACCTGGAGATTTGACTACACATTCATAGGCAATGCTATCAATCTTCAAATCAGAAATAGGGCTATAGTCATAGCCCTCTAGTTGTTCAACTTTTGTTTTATTTTTATCGTAAGTATAAACTTCATAACCCATTTTTGCTAGAGTTTTAACTGAAGATATACCTGTTACTCCTAAACCATAAACTAAAATTTTTTTCATGCTAGTGCCGCCAATGTTATCATACACAAAATCACAGATACAACTGTGAATGCTACTACAATTTTCGCTTCCTTGTAACCTTTCAATTCAAAATGATGGTGGATTGGAGTCATAAGAAAAACTCTTTTTTTATTCCTATACCTATAGCTAGTTACTTGAATTATTACAGATAAGGTTTCAACCATATAAATTCCACCAAATATGACTAGATATATAGGTATCTTTAAAACTATAGCTAGACCAACAACTGCTCCACCTATAGCCATAGACCCAGTGTCTCCCATAAATACAGAGGCAGGATTTGAATTAAAGAATAAAAATCCTAGGAGAGTCCCCATCATAATATAGGAGAAAATCTCATTATCACTACCCTTGCCAAGTATAGCAAGGGTTACAAATACTGGTACAGATACACTCGCCAAAAGTCCATCCAAACCATCGGTTAGGTTGGTAGCATTGGTTGTTCCAACTATTATGAAAATCATTAGAGGAATCCCAAAAATACCTAGCTCTAAACTTGTATTTGTAAAGGGTATTTGAATAAGACCTATGCTATCCTTATCATTTATGTAGGCCATAGTTGTGATAATAATTGCTAGTACAAATTGTAAGACCAATTTCCCTTTTGGGCTTAATCCCTCGGATTGTTTTAGAACAAGCTTTCTAAAATCATCTATAAAGCCTATAGCCCCAAAGCCAAGCATTGATATTATTAGAATCAAATTGCCAAGGCTAAAGTCTAAAAAAATTAGCGATAAAACAAGACTGGCTATTATAAAGATAATACCACCCATCGTTGGTGTTCCAGCCTTTGCCAAGTGGCTTTGAGGGCCTACTTCTCTAATATTTTGACCTATTTTCTTTTTTTTGAGTATTGGCAGGATAAGCTCCCCAAGTCCCAAACTTACAAGTATGCTCAAAATAATTAATAAATAATTGTTCATATCTTAGTTCCTATCTACATTTAATTTGACAGTATTGTCCTTATCTCTATACACCATACCCAAATCCTCTAGGGCCTGCCTTTGGATTTTTTTGATATCAATGGCATTTTCAAGCTTTTGACTTAGCCTATCTCTTTGGAGTTCATAAGAAACAATATCCGCCTTTAATGTATTATACTCATATCGTCTGGCTTGCAAGGCTCTCATCTTAAAGAAAGAAGAAACAAGCATACAAGCAATTATGATAAAGGTAATTGTAGATAAGAACAACTTTAAATTCCTATCTCTTTTTCTAAGTTGAATGATTTTTTGGGCTTGTCGTTTTTTCCTATCATCCTTAACCCTTAGCCTAATTCTTTTTTTGTTGTTATTTTTTATCTTAGGTATTCTTTCTTCCATAATCATATCCTCTGACAAACTCTCAGTTTAGCTGGTTTTGCCCTCGAGTTTTCTTTGAGTTCTTTTTTGCTTGCAGTTATCGGCTTTCTCGTAACAACTTTAACTTTTGCCTTATGGTTGCACACACATACTGGAAATTCAGGCGGGCAAATACAAGCTGTTGCAAGATCTTTGAATTTATTTTTAACTATCCTATCTTCCAAGGAATGGAAAGTAATAATGGCAAGTCTTCCTCCAATATTCAAGCGGTCGACTACCTTATCTATTGTATTTTCAAGAACTTCAAGTTCTCTATTTACCTCTATTCTTAGGGCTTGAAACACTCTCTTTTCAGGATGAGTATCGGTCGACTTTATAGATTTCATTACAATATTTCGGAGTTTGAAAGTCGTATCAATTTTCGCATCTTGGCGATCCTTTACAATATTTTTTGCAATAAGTCTTGAGAATCTCTCCTCCCCATATTCAAAAAATATCTTCTCCAACTCATCCTGAGAGTATTCATTGACAATTTTTTCTGCTGTTAACTCATTTTCTCGGTTCATCCTCATATCCAATGGCCCGTCTTTCATGTATGAAAAACCTCTTTCGGCATTGTCAATTTGGTAAGAACTCACGCCAATGTCCATCAAAGCCCCATCTATATAATCATAGCCAAGCTCATCTAAAAGCTCGTCAAATCTTTCAAAATTGCTATTTACAAAAATAACATTCGAATAATCTTTTAGGTTTTCCTTGGCTGCTTCAATGGCTTCTTTATCCTGATCTACGGCAATTAGGATACCTTCGCTTGATAATTTTTCCAAAATCATCTTGGAATGGCCACCCTTACCTAGGGTCAAATCCACATAAATTCCGCAAGGCTTTATATTCAAATTTTCTATAGTTTCAGTTGCTATAACTGGTATATGTTCAAATTTCATATTATTCATCCATAATATCGGATAAATTCACCTCTACTTCATCAATGTAAGCTTGCCACCTATCCTTATCCCACAACTCTATTGTCGTGTTGTTGCCTATAATCATAGCTTCATCTACAATTCCGCTATAATCTCTCAGGTTTTTATTTAACAAAACTCTTCCTTGTTTATCAAGGCTAGTCTTGACAGTGGATGAGAAAAACAACCTTTTTATAGCTCTATTTTTTTTATTTTCATTTATCTTTTCATCAAGCCTTTGCGACTGTTTGACAAACTCTTCCTCTGTATAAATAACCAGAGAATTTTCTGGCCCCTTGGTGATGTAGAAATCATTAGTAAGGCTATCTCTAAACTCACTAGGCATCATTATTCTATTTTTAGAATCCAATTTGTGAGTAAATTCACCTAAAAACATTTTCTACCACCTTCTACCACTATCATCCACTTTATAATCATTTTATCCTATAATAAAGATATTTGCAACAAAAAAAGCCGACCAATCAGTCGACTAAAAATTTTAATTTGGGATAAAGACTCGCTAGTTATTGAAATCTTACCATCCTATCTTTTTTATCTTGTTTTTTGATTTTATTAAAATATGGTGGGAGATTATTTTTAGTAGCCCAAACGAATAAACAAATACCTATTAGAACATAGGCTATGCTCATAAGCTGAGCTGTTCTAAATGCTCCAATATAAAGCGAATCTGTCCTTAATCCTTCAACAAAGAATCTCAAAATTCCATAAGCTATGAAGTATATTGCACTTTGTTTACCCTTGGCAGGATTTTTCTTTCTATAATTTAATAAGATCAAGAAAATTAATACATCTCCTAGCGATTCATAGAGGAAGGTTGGATGAACCTTAACACCATCTATAATTATTCCCCAAGGAAGATTTGTTGGACCACCATGAGCTTCTGAATTAGCGAAATTGCCCCAACGACCTATTCCTTGAGCTAAGACTAGGGATGTAACCATAACATCCATCAAGTCAAGGAGAGGAATTTGTTTGTGTCTTGCATAGAAAAACAAGGCTAAGCCTCCAAAAACAACTCCACCATGGATAGCAAGACCTCCAGCCCTAAAGTTTAGGATTTGTGAAGGATTTAAGCCATAATAATCCCACTCGAAAATCACATACCAAAATCTCGCACCAAGTATTCCTATAGGAAGAACCACAAACAGAATATCGTAAACAAAGTCCTCATCAAACCCTCTTCGGACAAACTCTTTTTTGGCAAATTGAGATGCGATTACAATTCCAGAAATTATTATCAGAGCATACCAATATATGGCTATACCGAAAATCCTAAAGGCTACAGGATTAATATTAAATTCCATATTTATGCCTCGCTTGAATCATCCCAATTTGAGTAAACTTCTTGGACATCGTCATTATCTTCCAAAGTATCTATTAACTTGGCAAGCTTGGCCACTTGATTTTCATCAGCAACTTTTATCATGTTTTGGGCGAGGTAGGAAATGTCAGCACTTTCTATCTTATAGCCCGCTTGCTTTAATTTATCATGGCAGTCATTGAAGCTTTGAACGTCAGTAATGGCTTCAAAAAATTCTCCCATTTCCTTAACATCTTCACATCCTGCATCAAGGGCATCCATCATAAATTCATCGAAGTCTTTTCCACTGCTATCTACGATTATATCTCCCTTCCTATCAAACATAAACATAACTGACCCATCAGTTCCGAGATTTCCACCATTCTTATCAAAAGCGTGTCTTACATCAGGAGCCGTTCTATTTTTATTATCTGTTAAGCAGTCAACAATTACAGCTACTCCACCTGGACCATATCCTTCATAGATAACTCTAACAAAATTATCAGAAGCATCATCTCCAGCAGCTTTTTTAATAGCTCTTTCTATGTTATCATTTGGCATATTGTCAGCCTTAGCCTTTTCGATTGCTGTTTTTAGTGATGGATTGTAATCAGGGTTGCCACCGCCTTCTTTGGCAGCTACTGTAATATTTCTAGCATGCTTTGTAAAAATCTTACCCTTCTTGGCATCTTCTGAGCCTTTTTTGTTTTTAATCTTACTCCATTTATTATGTCCTGACATATTTCCTCCTACTTGTTTTCAAATAACATAACACTTTCTGTGTTATTGATTGTTATATTGGCACTGGTTAAATCTATTAAATCTTTCTTGAAGTTTGTATAATGGTCACTTCTGACATATAGACGCACTCTAACTTCATCCGTAAAATTTTTATCAATTATCATAAACTTATTTTCGTTCAAATAATTTTCAATAAGACCCAATACCGTATATGAATGAATTAATTCTACTACAAAATACTCTCTCTTACAAACTACATTTGGTGAAATTGTATCGGATACCCCTCTTGAATATGCCCTTACAAGTCCGCCTTTGCCCAAAAGTTTGCCACCAAAGTATCTAGTTACAACAACTACTACATTCCTAACCCCTTCTTTCTCTAGGACTGAAAGCATGGGAAGGCCTGCCGAGCCTTGAGGTTCTCCATCATCTGAATACCTTTTTATTTCAGGCAGGTCATTAATAATATAGGCGTAGCAATTGTGAGTGGCTTGTTTATGAAGGTCATTGATTTTTCCAATAAAGGAAAGAGCTTCTTCTTCTGTTTCAACAAAGCTTGCACTTGTGATAAATCTCGATTTTTCTTCCTCAAACTCAGAATTTATCTCACCCTCTATGGTTCTATAATTTTTCAATATATCGGTCATACTTGGCGTAGTCCTCTTTACTAATCTCTAGCTTTAGCTTACTACCTTCACCATCATAGGCTCTTTCTAATATATCGTAATTGCTCATAATGTAATCCATTACATTTCCCTTAGAAAAGGGAATGTGCATTTCTACAAGGTAGTAGTCCTCCTTAATCATAGAAACAATCTTTTCCTTTAACCTCTCTAGGTCCTCATCCTTGTGGGCTGATATATAAATTTTTTCACTATTTCTCTTATATAAACTTACTGCTAGATCATCACATACCCTATCCATCTTATTAAAAACATAAAGAATTTCTTTCTGTCCAATGTCTATATCCTTTAGAGAGTTTTCTATTGTATGGATTTGATGGTCGATATTGTGGGATGAGTCAATTACAATTAATAACATATCAGCAAACCTAACTTCATCCAAAGTTGTAAGGAAAGAATCGTTAAGTTCGGCTGAAAGGTTATCTATGAAGCCTACAGTATCTGTTAAGGTTACCTTTGTATTAGAAAAATCTAGCCTTCTTGTTGATGTATCAAGAGTAGCAAAAAGAAGGTCGTCTGAATATACGAACTTTTCCTCACCAAAAAGCTTCAACATTCCATTAAGGATAGTTGACTTTCCAGCATTAGTGTATCCTACTAGAGAAATGTTGTGGATGTCTTTTCTAGCTTGTCTATTGATTCTTTTAGTTTTTTCCACGTCTTTGAGAGCTTTTTCGAGAGATTTAATATCTCTAATAATAGCACGCTTATCAGTTTCAAGCATGGTCTCTCCTGGCCCTCTTGTACCAATCCCTCCTGCTTGCCTAGAAAGATAAGAAAACCACTTATTTATCCTTGGAAGTTGATATTTTAATTGAGCGAGTTTTATCTTTAATCTTGACTCTTTTGTGTTGGCTCTCATGGCGAAAATATCTAAAATTAAAGTAGTCCAATCCACAACATGAAGTTTCATCTCCTCTTCTAAGTTGTATAATTGACTAGCAGACAATTCCACATCAAAAATAACCGTATCTATTTCATTTTTTTGAGCAAGATCCATTATCTCTTCCACCTTGCCCTTGCCTATATAATATCTCGGATTAACCTTGGCTATATTTTGAGAAACGTAGGCAACTGTTTCTCCACCTGCTGTATTTATTAAAGATTCTAATTCATAAATCTTATTATCAAGGTCATCATCCTTGTTTAATACATTTACTTGTATAACTTTCTGCATAAACATCCTTTCTATTTTGATTATACGACTTTAAAGTCAATTATAAAAGTTAATAAATGTGGAAGTATTTACTTAAAAATGATAAAATGATATTATCTATAATAATATGAAAAAAACATGGAGGCATTATGCATAAAAAACTTGCCACCCTTGTTGGGAAAATAATACTTGTTGTAATATTATTTGTAGCAGGTCTTGGAGTAGTTTTTGCTGGCATGATTGGGGGAGCTGTTGTAGAAGTAATGAAAACTGCTCCAGCTATTGATGCTAATAGCATAAAGTACGAAATGAGCCAAAACTCAACAATTGTGGATGAAAATGGAAAAGAAGTCGATTCGATAGCTACAAGCGAATACAGGCAGATAGTGGACTATAAAGACATACCAGACAATTTAAAAAATGCATTTGTCGCAGTAGAGGATGAAAGATTTTATAAACACAATGGTATTGATCCCCTATCTATCATTGGGTCAGCCTTTGAAAATATGAAGGCAGGTTCTATTGTAAGAGGAGGATCTACAATAACTCAACAGCTTGCACGAAACACCTATCTTTCTAATGACCAAACTTTTGAAAGAAAAATAAAGGAAATTTATCTAGCCCTTGAAATAGAGAAATACTTAGATAAGGATGAAATCCTTGGGGCCTACTTAAATAGAGTATTCATGGGTCAAAACTCTTATGGAGTCGAAGCTGCAGCCAAAACTTATTTTAATAAGGATGTCAAAGATTTAAACCTTGCTCAATGTGCATCTCTTGCAGGCATTGTTCAATCACCATCCGAAAACTCCCTCTATAAGTCTATAAGGACAAGTGAAATAACTGATCAAAGAGTCTTGGGAGAATTTTCTATTGATGGAACAAAATATTCAGCCGTTTACAACGAGGCTCCTTTCAAGAGAGAAGAGTATGTACTTCAAAAAATGCTTGAAAACAAGTACATAACAAAAGACCAATACGACCAAGCTATAGGCTTTGATGTTGCTAAAACTGTTGAACCAGCCGAAAGAGCAAGTTCCAATATTGCTAGCTACTTTAACTCACTTTTGGAAAAACAAGTTGTAAAAAAATTGACTCAGATTTTAAATATTTCCGAAAATCAAGCTTGGGACAAGCTCTATTATGGTGGACTTAAGATTACTACAACCGTTGACAAGAACATTCAAAACCAACTGGAAGATATTTACAATGATTTTTCAAGCTATCTTGTTGGAAATTCAAAAGGAGTTGGCTATGCACCACTTCTTGACTTGGCATATGACAATTGGGGAAATATCGTAAACTCAAGTGGATCCTTAATATATTATAAAAAATCCAATATCTTGGATGACAATAATAACGTCTACTTAAATTCCGCAGAAGCCTGGTATGATGATAATGGCAATATTGTTATTTCCTCAAATAAAGCGAGCCTTAATCAAACTAAGTTGGTCTTCAAAGATTTCTATAGTCTTGATGAGGAAAATTCTAACCTTAGAACTCATAGAACTGGCGTTATTGAATTTAGCTCTAACGAAGATATCTATGCTGATGCTGATGCTAATATTGTAATAACTAAAAATTACCTTGATAAGAATTCCAATATTCTTATAAGCAATAACGATGGTTCCTTCTCAGTAAACAAGGATTTCTATGATATAGACTTAAATGGAGTTATCCAACCCCAATCGTCTGCTGTAGTTATGGACCAAAAGACTGGACAAATCAAAGCAATAATGGGAGGTCGTAACCAAGAGGGTATAAACATCTTGGATAGGGCAAGTGCTGTACCAAGACAACCTGGTTCATCCATTAAGCCAATAGCAACCTATACCCCAGCTCTTGATAATGGATTTAACCTTGCAACTGGTGTTGATGACGTTCCATTTGAGCTTAATGAAGAAGACCAACCATGGCCAAAGAATGTTTATGACTACTACATGGGAGTTACTCCTATAAGAGATGCTATCAAGATGAGTATTAACACAATAGCTGTAAAAACTCTCGATAAGGTCGGCATAGACAAGAGTAAGGAATACTTGAAAAACTTTGGAATTATCAGAGAAGATGGTGATGATTCTTTCGTTACAAAAGAAGAAAATAAGGATACCAACGACGAGAACCTTGCTGCTATGGGTCTTGGTGCAATGAGTCATGGACTTACAAACTTAGATATGACTGCAGCTTTTGCATCGCTTGCTAATAATGGTAAATATAACGAGCCTTTGACTTTCTCAAAAATTGAGGATGCTCAAGGAAAAGTTATATTTGAACAGAAACAAGCTATAAAACATGAGGTTACAAGTCCTGAAACTGCTTATCAAATCACCTCCGCCCTACAAACTGCTGGAGAGTATTATGGAAATATATATCTCCATGGTATAGATTTTGCTACCAAAACTGGTACAACAGACAACAATACAGACTTTTGGTGCGTAGGGTACACTCCTTACTACACAGTTGGATTCTGGATGGGTGCTGACAATCAAAATATCAAATTAAATAGTAACAGTATTGATAGAGCAGCCTTCATGTGGAATAAAATCAACAGTCAAATCCTTGATGGTTATGAAGAAAAATCTTTTGATGAGCCTGATGGAATTAAGCACATGGAAGTAGATACAATAAGTGGTAAACTTCCAACAGATGCTTCCAGAGGAGACTATAGAGGTACTGTAAAAGAAGAAATTTTTGGTCCAAAAAATTATCCTAAAGAGGAAGACGACATCCACCAATGGGCTTATATCGACTCAAGAAATAATCTTTTGGCAAGTGATGTTACCCCAAAATTCTTAATACAAAATAGGTCTGTAATGGTTCTAAAGGATGAATACGATCCTAATAAGTTCCACGGAGTTTATCCAAGAGACTGGGCTTATAGGATGCCAAAAGCCTACTCAACCCTTGTTTATGTAGCTCCAAAAGAAGACGAAAAAGACAAAGACAAGAAGGATAAGGACAAGGATAAAGACAAAGATAAGGATAAGGATGGTAAAGATAAGGATGACTCTACAGGTTCATCCAGTGAAAGCAGTGATAAATCACAATCTTCAAGTTCTTCATCTGGGTTTAATGAATAAATAAGATTATAACTAAAAATGAAAAATAAAAACTTCCAAGCTAGAGGTAAACTCAAGCTTGGAAGTTTTTTTACTTATCAGTATTATTATTTTTTTGAATTTGTTATCTTACCAACAACAAATAAAAGGATAACCGCACCAATTACAGCATAAATTATCTGTGAAAATACTCCACTAGCTGCTGAATTAAATAATTTCATAAATAGCCAGTTACCTATACCTCCACCGAGTACACCTACTATAACATTAGCAAGACCACCCATTTGAGCATCTCTTCCCATGATTTTACTTGCTATCCATCCTGCGATTGCTCCAATTATGATTGAAGCTATAATTCCATATTGTCCCATAATATCTCCTTTCAGATAATTACATATAATCTTTTATTAATCTTATATTATATTTATATCCATATTTTTTATTTTCAAACATTTTTCTAAAGTGAGAGTACAATATAGGTAGCGTTACAATAATAAAAGTACCTAGTTGTAATATATTACTTGGAGGTAAAAATGAATGATATAAGTATTTTGATAGTTGAAGATGAAAAAAGTATTTCAGATATAGTAAAAAAATATTTACAAAAAGATGGCTACAAGGTTTTTCAGGCCTTTGATGGTCAACAAGCCTTAGACCTTTTTGATAAGGAAGAAATAGACCTTGTGATTCTTGACCTTATGCTTCCTAAGATTTCTGGTGAAGAGGTGATTAAGGATATTAGAAATAAGTCAAAAGTACCAGTAATTATTACTTCTGCTAAGGTTGAAGAACTTGATAGGATTAATGGTCTAAGACTTGGAGCTGATGATTATGTAACCAAACCTTTTTCTACAAAAGAGCTTGTAGAAAGAGTTAAGGCAGTTCTAAGAAGAATTGAAAAATACAATATACCAAGAGCTGATATCATAAGAACTAACGATGGTAGGCTTTTAATGGACTTAAAGTACAACAGGTTCCTTAAAGATGGAGAAGAAGTTTTCCTTACAAAAAACGAATTTTCAATAATCAAGACTCTTTTTTCTAGTCCAAACAAAATTTTCACTAGAGATGAGATAATCGAGCTAACCTTTGGCCTTGACTATGATGCCTACGATAGAGCGATCGACACCCATATCAAAAACATCAGACAAAAAATCGAGGATAATCCTAAAAAGCCTCAATATATCAAGACAATTTATGGAATGGGCTATAAGTCTGGTGGAGTAGATGACCTCATTAAAGAATAAACTAATAAAGAACTTTATTGCTGGTATTCTTGCCTGTATTCTCATTTTTTCAATCCTAATCACTCTTTTTGTAACTATCAAGTATAGCGACCTTTTGAAGGTTGTTGATGATAAGAAACCAAATTTGATTAGTGAATGGTTCATTCGTTTGAATAATGATGAAAATATTACAACTGATATGATGTGGGACTACTTGGAAGATTTAGCCTACCAGCAAAATGTAAATATAAAATATTTTGATGATAGAGGAAATTTAGTCAAATACGTTAGAAAGATGGATGATAGTTATTCAGGAGAAATCAACAGAAAATATTACAATATATTTAACCCTGTAAAAAAAACTGAGGCTGGTAGGATTGTTGTTGAATACTCGACCGATTCAACAACAGTAAATAGGCTTCATGATGACTTCACCCAAGCGGTAAGTTATTCCATCATCCTATCTCTTATAGTTGGATCTGTAATAGCTGTGATTCTTTCTATGAATATTTCAGAACCCATTATTAAAATTAATGACTTCACAATAAAGATGAAGGAAGGAATATATGAAAATATGGGCTCAGATGACTCTGATATCAAGGAGATTCAAAATCTACACGATAATATCAACTTTCTCTCTAAGTCCCTAGCTAGGCAAGAAGAAATCAGAAAAAAGTATGCCCAAGATATTTCCCACGAACTAAGGACTCCCCTAACAAACTTAAAGCTATCTATTGAGGCCTTGGGTGATGGGATGATGCCTTTGAATGAAGAAACTATCCAAAGTTTAGACCTTGAGATTAACAGACTCCAATCTCTAATTGAAGGACTTAAAAACTCTTTCAACGAAAGTGTAGCTAATGATAAATTAAACTTGGAAGAGGTAAACATTTCAGACCTACTAAATGGAATCCTACAAGGATTTTATGGGAATTTCTTAAATAGAAATATCCTAATTACCAAGGATATTTGTGATGAAGTCTACATGATAACTGACAGGACAAAGTTTTTGCAGATTATTCAAAATCTTTTGACCAATGCAATCAAGGCTATTGATAGGGATGGACATATTGATGTTTGTCTTGTTGAAACAAGCAAAAATATAATAGTTAAGATTACTGATAATGGAATAGGCATAGATGAGGATCTAATTCCTATGATTTTTGAGAGATTTTATAGGATTGATGATTCCAGAAATACTAAGACCAATGGCGTGGGTCTTGGTCTTTCTATAAGCAAAAACTTCATGGAAGCCTTGAATGGTAAAATTGATGTGAAAAGTAAGAAAAATGTCGGAACTAGCTTCTCCCTTTCCTTCGACAAGTAGATGAGGATATAATGCGAATGAGCAGAAGAAATAGAAAAAAAAGCGAGATTAGAATTGTCAAAAATAAAAGAAACAGAAGACCTCTAAGCAGGAAAGCTCGCCTAAGAAGGCAAAGGATTTATAGGAGAAGAAGGATTATGGTTCTTCTAATCTTTCTGCTTATATTAGTTCTTCCTAGCAAGTTAATAATTAGTAAGCTTACTAGCTACTCAGTGAAGGGTTATCCTTCCTTTAGAGATGAAGTTCTTGAAGGTATTACACAGAATATCTTTGTTTCAGATACAGACGGGAGAAGTTTGACTAGTGCTGAAAAACTCGCCGACTTTGACAAAGTCTATGAAAATATAGCTAGGAACTATCCAGTTACTAGGGAAAATCATGAAAGGTTTTCTGCCTACATGAAAAGCAAAGATTCTTTTACAAAAAGGATAAAAAATTCCAAAACTGACCAAGATTTTTTTGACTTACTCGATGAAAACATTAGCCAACTACAAGATAACTATAGTTTTGTCCTCGGCAAAGATTCTTATACAAGTCTTTTTAACTATTATAGAAATAAGAAAAATTCTCCTAAGGCAAAGATCCTTGGTAATGATCAGGCAGTTGACAGGTATGGTAGGATGATAAATAGGGAAAGAGTAAAAAAGGAGATGACCATTAATTCATCCTCAGCAAATACCCTGATAGTTCGTCTGCCGGATTTTTCTATAAATAAATTAAATGATGATATTAATAAAATCTCTAGTGAGTTGGATAAGGGCAACATTAGCTCTATAGTCTTTGATTTATCTGACAATACTTCGATTGACCACGCCTATGTAAATGAATTTATCTCCTACTTCTTAACTAAGGACTATGATAAAAAAAGTCTATATTTTTATAGAGGACGGCTCTTTGAGCAAAGTTTAGATGAAATCAAAGATAACAAAGATAGTCTTTATAAGACTAACAAAGTCAAAAATCTAGCTAGAAAATATAAGGATAAGGTAGATAAGTTCGATGTGAAAAACTTCCAATACTATGACCAAGTCGAACTTTCCATAAAAAGGAAAAACAACTTTAGGAAAAGAAACCTCTATATTCTTACCAATGAAAATACGTCAAATGAAGCTATAAGATTTGCAAGTATCTTAAAGAGTCAAGGTGCTTTCACCATCAAAAATGGACTAGATTCTAGCAAAAGCAAGGTTGATAAGGTAAAGGAAATGCCTGCTGATTTCATAGTTCTCGACCATTCTGGACTGGTTGTATCTCTCTTGTCATCTGTAAGCGTTGATGAAGATAAGTACCTAGACTATGACCACAGGATTAATTCAGAAAATCCTGACAAAGAGATTCTAAAGCTCATAAAATAATTATTATTAAGATAAACTCGGAAGAAATACTCATAAGCTCTTCCGAGTTTTTGTTTGTCTTATCTCCTATTTTAGCAAGAAAAAAGCCTTTGGGTTAACCCAAAGACTCTATACTTATTTTCTAACAAATTCTTTAGCTTTTCTTTCACCAAGTTTTCCTGCATAAGCAGATACAACTAGGGCAATAACTAGACCGAGAAATACAAGAATTGAACCAACTGATGCCTTTGTGGATGCTTTGTCTGCACCTTCCTTAACATTTTCAACTGTTTGGTCAATTTCCTTATTAGCCTTACTTGAAAGTTTTGAAATTTCCTCAGAAGCCTTATCTAAAGATTCTTCTGCAGATTTTGAAGCTTCCTTGAGACCATCATAGATGTTTTGAGAAACTTGACTCGCTTCATCTTGGCTTAATTGGGTATTATTGGCAAGGGCATTGTCTATTGCATCTTTATCAGCTGAATCAGCAATTTTCTTTGCTTTTTCTGATAGTGAATTTGTTAATTTTTCTATAATTTTGTCAGATTCACTTGGATTCAATGCAATATCCTTTACAGCTTGGGTAATTTCATCTCTTGATTCTTGAAGTTGACCTTCAATGTAATCAGGTTTAAGTTCAGGAACATCAGTATCGGTAAGGTATTGTTCAACCTCGCTTTGAAGTTGTTTTGTATCTACGTCAGCAATTGATGAGCCAGCTTTTTCTAGTCCTGCACTGACAGCATCAGATGCTACATTCGCAACATTTCCTGCTGCATTTCCAGCTGTACTTACTACTGAAGTAAATACATTTCCTGCTAAGCCTAAGGCAGAAGCAACTGCATTAAAGATTAGAGTGAAAAGCAAGAGGATGGTTAGAGCCCATGTGATTGCACCATGAAGTAGACCAGTTGATCTTGCAGAATATCCCGCAATAAAACCACCAGCACAGAATGAAAGAACTAGGGTAATTATCGTCCAAATACCTGTTCCAATTCCAACTCCACTCAAAGGATCAGAACTTTGTGGTGAAAATAGTCCAAATCCTAGGGCTGCTGTAAGTAGGCTTAGGACTGTAAATACCGCTGCTGCAGAAACTGCCCCCGCAAAAATTGAAGCCCATGATAAATTTTTTCCTGCTTGAAGTGAGCTTGTTGTTTGTTCATAAACAAGTGGTTCTTCTACTCTTTTTTTATTTTTATCTGTCATTTTTCCTCCTTATAATAACACAAAAATAAATATTCGTTTTGTCGAATAAAATCTAGCAATTTATTTGCTTGATATAATGTATATACCCAATAAATTAAATATTACTCATTTTTATTATTTTCTTCTTGCCTAGTTACAATTTCTTCCAACATATCTCGACCCTTTTGCATCTTTTTAATATTTTTTATATCCAAAATAAGGACATTTTCCCTAATCAAGTCTTCCCTATTCTCATCACTCAAAAAAGAAGAATTTATAATAAGAACAGGTCTTAGGTCAGAATCAATTCCTTGAATTTTTCCAATCATATCCCTAACAAAATCTCTTGACATAATCTCCCTAAAGTCAAAAGTCTTAACTTCTATAGCAAAACGCTTATTACCCTTTCTGGCATATAGGTCGAACCTGTGCGACCTTTGATATTTTTCCTCATAGACTTCAACCTTATAGGAGCATCTTCTAAAGGCTGTCGCAATAAGTTTTTCATTAGTGAAATCTTCATTAATTTTTCTTAAAGCCTTCAAAAGACCACTTGGATTTATCTTAAAAATCCCCTTATAATCAGTTTTATCTCCAATTTTTTTTACATCAAAACCTATTACCAAATCATCTATTACATTGAAGTTCCCGTGGGCTATAGCATTTCTAACATGCCTTAGGAGAGCCATTGTCTTTGTTTCATCATTGTCAGCTAGGGTCATGATTAATTTTTGCTCATCAACCCTCACCTCTCCCCTAAAAAATTTGACCAAGTTCGCTTTAATTTCTTCTGTTATAAGGATATCCTCATCTCTAATATTCATCTGCTCCATAATTTCTGTAAAAATATAGGTATCATAAAAAGGATTTAGCAGAAGATCGTTTACTCTAGCTTGCTCTGAGGAAATATTTGGCACATACCACAAGAGCATTTTGATCGCCTCATCAAGGTCGTTGGTTAGCCTTATAGGAACCTCCTTGTGCATTATGGAAAACTGCCTAGTAGGACCCTTTGAATTTATTTCAAACTTTTCTGTAATTTTCATTATTCAATCCTTTCACAAATAAAGCTATCACTAATTTATTTTCAGGAATTTATTAGCACCTTCTACATCCAAAAGATTTCTTAAAATATAAGCAATTTTTAAGTCATCACTAACAAGGTCCATATATTTATTAGCCAAAAGATATGAGGCTACTTGCTTGGGGTTTTTGTTAAGGTAGGCTATAATATCTTCATCCCTTAGTGGATTCTTCCTGATTTTTGTGAGAATTTTTTCGACATCCTTCCCTATTATGGTTGATGAAGTATCAACAACTTTGAAAGTTCCTAAGGATGATTTTATATTTGCCATTAGACCAATCGTTCTTGTTATTCTTGTTCCTCTAAAAGTTCTTAAACCATGGCCATCCTTATCGTTAATCAGATAAAACCCATCCTCATTCTTGTCTACAAAAAGACCATCAAGGATACTATTTATTTTTTCATTATAAGAATATTTATCTCTATCGGATATGATTTCTTCCATTTTTTCTCTAATCTCATTTGAAATATCCCCACCTCTTGTCGAAGCAAAGTCTGGAGCCTCTCCTTCTTCTGCCCTATTTACAAGAATTTTCTTAGTTTTTAGGTTTATTGATTCAACCTTCCAAACAAGACCCGCTAGATATATTCTATCTCCCTTTTTTAGGTCAATACTCTTTTCTATTTCTCCAATTTTTGCTTTTTCATTAAAAACATTAAAATTATCCGCCTGAATAAATTGGTTATAAAAAGATCCCATCTTCATTAGTTTTTCAGTTTCAATTCCTGTTATATACTCATTTTCAAGCTTTTCTATATAGCCTTTCTTGACCATATTATTGGTTATTTTCATAAATTCTTCATAGGATATATCAAAATCAAGTATCTTAAATAGATTATTATACTCATCAAGAGCAAGTCCATTTTTTTCTAGTAGGCTTGATAGGACTTGGTGGGCAAATACGTCGTAAGGTTTTTCTAGCTGGTCGATTTTATCAAGACTTCCTTGTTTGTAAAGGGAAATAGTAGCAAGAGCTTGGACTAAATCCCAAGGATTGGTAGCTATTTGGTGAAGGATGGATTTGTGAGTTTTTCTTCCAGATCTACCTAATCTTTGAGCTAGGGATAAGACCGAGTAAGTTGAACCATATTGGCAGATAGAGTAGACACTTCCTATATCAATTCCTAGTTCGAGTGTTGAAGTTGCACAAATTATAAATTTTTCCGAATCCCTTCTCTTGGCAAAGTTTTCAATTTCTTTTCTTCTTTGCTTGCTAACAGAGGAATGATGGGCGAAAATTTCTGTAGGAAGTTTTTGTTCAGCCACTTTTTTTCTTAGAGATACTGCCAAACTTTCAACATTTTTTCTAGAATTTGGGAAAACTAGCATAGAACCTTCTTCAGAAAATTTTAAAATTCTTTCTGTAGTTTCGTCTGTTATATTATCTTCTTGTATATAAGAAATGCTTGCCACAAGTTCATTTTTACTTTGATCTACCAGTATATTTGTATCCCTACCATTGTTGAAAAAGTTTTTTGCTAACTCATAATTCTCATCACCTATAGTTGCTGAAAGGCCAATAAAACGAGGAGAATTATCAGTGTATTTTACTAATCTCATTAGCAAACTCTTTAATTGAATGCCCCTATTTCCTGACAAAAATCCATGTATTTCATCGACTATGACATAATCAAGACCTTTAAAGAGCTTGTTTGCTTGATCTCCTTTGTTTACAAAAATAGCCTCCAAGGATTCTGGGGTTATCAAACATATACCCTTAGGGTTTTCAAACAGTTTTTCTTTTTTGCTCTGGTTTGCTTCTCCATGCCAACTTGTTACAGGGATATCCATATCCTTGCACATATCTTGGATTCTTTTGAATTGATCGTTTATCAAGGCTATGAGAGGAGAAATGTAGAGAATTCTTAGTCCCCTCCTAAGGTCCCTTGCCGTTGAAATCGCAGGCAAGAAAGCAGCCTCTGTTTTCCCTTGGGCCGTTGGTGCAATAAGGATTAAATTATTTTCGCTTGCATATATTTGCCTAATAGATGCCTGTTGAATTTTGGTTAGTTTAGGCCAAGAGTTTTTGTAAACATACTCCTTCATTGGCTTTGCTAATAATGCATATACATCGGTCATATCATTAAAATATCATCATCCATATCCAGCGGATCTCTACTTACTGGTTCAAGAATGTTTTTGTACTTATCATCAAGAATTTTTTCTATTGTTATATCCTCGTTTTGTCTTTTGAGATCTAAAATTTCCAGAAAATCCTTGATTACTGCTCGTGGTGTCAAAAATTCATGAGCTCCTGGTCTATTTAACTGACCTTCCATATATTTAACTATCTGACCTTCACTTACTTCTATTTCTTGCTTGTAATTGATGTTATAAATATTTACCAAATTTTCCAAAAGAGTGTAGATTTCTTCATCGGTCAGAGCTTTTAAGCTAAGGACTGTTCTTTTGGTATTAACAAGCAATAAATCACAATCTTGCTCACTTCCTATCCTGCCTTGCAAGGCTCCATATGAGGACATTCCTCTAGTTTTATCAAAAACTGTTGGCCTAGTTGCACCGAAGTTTACAAAAAGTCCCTTAGATTTCTCACTCTTACATTCGTTATATATATTTAAAATTCTCTCGTAATTTCTCTCTCTAGTTACTGCTTGGGGGATTTTGTAAAGGTTGACTGCTTCATCAAAATTAACGACAAATCCCTTATATCCAAGGGCAACGAAGAGTTCTGCCAAGGTTTTTAAACCATCAAAATAGTTATCATCATCAATAATTCGATTTATACCTAGTTCTCTCTTTGCCTCAGTTTTTGTTGTGATATCGCCCCTAAGCCACCTTAATGCCTTCATCTTTAACATCCTATCATCCCTCACAAAGGCTTGGTAGTATTTACTTAGTGCTTGACCAAATTCATAAGAAAGACCAACAGAAGAAAAGCTTGCGAGTGTATCTAAAATAGCCTTGTTTACCTCATTTTCACAAGCTCCCCTTATAAGTTCACTTACTTCTACTAGCTTATCAGCAGAAACTTCTGCAAAAATTTTCATCAACCACTGATCAATTATTTGTTCAATTACATTACCTGACCTTGAAGTTTTTGTTTTTATATTTCCCACAAGTTCACTATATAAGGCTAAGGCTTTCTTATCAGTTGCATAAAATCTTCTTTGAGGAGCAAGGTCTATAGTTGAGCTGACAAAGTCCTTGGCTAGAGCTAATTGTTCAATAGTCGCAAGCATAAAAGATTTGCCAGAACCGAAATCTCCCACCCAAAATCTAATATCACTTCCACCTAAAGCTACATCATCAAGTATGCCTATAACTTCCTCAACTTCCCTTTTTCTGCCGACTAGGAGGTGCTCTATACCAATACTAGGTACAACTCCACCTTCCAGTGATTTTATAATAACAGCCGCTTGCTTAGGATTAATTTTTGCCATCTACTAACTCCTTTACCATGTCCACATAAAAGGGATCAATACTTATCTTTTCATCTTCAACTACCAGACCTTGGTCATCCAGATAAGGATACAAGGCCTCATTGACCTTATTCAAGTAGGCACTTGCCAAAAGTCCCTCCTTGATGGCATAAGATTTTAAGGCTTCCATTGAGATATTACCGTCAGATAAAAGTTTTTTTAGAAAATCACAAGTATTTTCATCAAAAGCTCCTGGTTCATCTTCCCTCTCCTCATCTTTAAAATCAACTTCATGAATATCTTCTATTTCTTCAATTTTAGCTATATCATCTACTTCATCATTTATAAATTCACTGACCCTAGCTACAGTAGAATTCAAGTCTTTCCTTGATTTAATAACTTTTTCACTATCAATATTAATTTTTTTAGTAAGCTTTCTATCAAGAGATAAAAACTCATCAATTAAATCCATAGTCAGAGGTCTTTCTTTAGTCAACTTTTTAAATTTTTCAAGATTTTCAGGCAATATTATCTTGAAAAGTCGATTTTTATCCGCCTTATCCATTTGCCCAGATTTTTCTAAATAATAAAATCCAATTAGGCTGGTAAATTTGTAAAAGGACTTAGTCAAGGTTTTGGCTAAGTTTTTCTCAGAAATTTTTAAAAACTCATCTGTAAGGTCTATTTGCCTAGAAAAATCTACATCTTCTATGAATTTTGCCATATCATTTACCCTAGTTGGGTTGTCCTTGAAAAATTGAAAATATATTTCTTCTATTTTTTCATAAGCCAAGTTTTCATAAAAGTCCTCAAGATTTTTATAAAAAAAGTTTAGAAGCTTTTCCATATCATTTTCTTTGAGAAAATCCACCTGCTTACTCACATCAATTTCTGTAAAAATAATAAAGTTTGCCCTAAGTCTTTGCTCGCAAATTATAAGTAAAGCATCGAGAATATTTGTCGAAAGCTTGTAGGGGCTTTTGTAGAGGAAAATTTTATCTGTCCTTATATCATCTCTTGCAAATATTTGTTTCATAGTAGCCAAATATGAAGAAAAAAGCAAACGCCTAGCTAAGGAATACTTCCAAACTTGGTTATTCCTTCTCGTAATCAGTCTTAGGACTTCTTTCTCATCCTCACTGAACTGGTAAAAGTCAAGATTTTCTTCAAACTCATCAACGTGCTTTACCACTTTGTATCCAAAATTTCTCGTTTCTTTTTTATCAAGACTAATATCAAAGATTCCCTTGAGTTTTTCCGAATCAATAGTTCTTCTAAAAGATTTCTTATCCTCTTTCTTGTCAATGCTAGAAATATCCGCTAATAAATCATTTATAAGTTCGAAAATACCGTCAAACTTCATTCTCCACCCCCAAACTCTTCTTTTCATTATACTGCTTGTTGGAATTTTCTTGAAATTTAGGCAAATAAAAAAGCTAGTCTTAGCTAGCCTTTAAAAGAAATAATCTTATCCATTGCCCTATCGACAGATGTTTTATAAGAACTTCCAAATTTGTGGAGGTGGACCATCAAAAAATACAACTTATAAAATTCAAGTCTTAGAGCAAATCCTTCATCTAAGGGATAATATTTGTTGTAAGCTTGGTAAAAGCTTTTGTCAAAACCAGAAAAGACCATGGATATGCCAAGGTCAAACTCCCTATCTCCATAAAAGGGAGATGGGTCAAAAATTGCTGGTTGTCCGTCTTTGAGGAACATAAAATTTCCGCTCCACAAATCACCATGGAGGAGAGACGGCCTACTAGTGTGCTTATCCAAGGCCTCTTCTATAATTTTCCTTACCTTCTCATAAGTTTTATACCTACTCTCATCCCACAAGGAAGTTTCCAAAAGTAAGGCACTTAATTTATCCATCCTCTCTTCAAGAAAAACTTCTTTCCATGTGTCCTTATATGTATTTGAGAAGATAATTCTTGAGCCATGGTAGGCGTAATCAAAGCCAAATTGTCCATTTGGACTTTCAATCCTATGAAGGTCCGCAATAAGCCTTCCGAGGTCTCTAAAATCACCCACAAATCCTTCTTCCAAAAAATCAAGAAGTAGATAGGCATCCCTTCCAACCAAACCACATGAAATAACCCTAGGAGCCTTTATATTATTTTTTTCAAAAAGTTTAAGGCCCATAACTTCTGCTTGGTAGAAATTTTTCCTAGCATTTTTTTGAACTAAGCAAAAATACTCACCACCCCTTGCATACACCTTATAGGCATCATTCACATCCCCTCCACAAAGAATTCTAACATCATAAATTCCTTCAAGAGGTAAACTCTCAAAAATATCCATTTCGCCCTCCTAATCTATATAAATTATAACAGAAAAAAATGTCCTTATAAAAAAATCATCTTAGCCTAAGCTAAAATGATTTCAAGTTTGCCTTTTCCCATTTACTAGTAGAATTTTCCATCTTTGCAATGATTTCTTTAAACTTTCTTATATCTTCCTCGCTAAGGTCGCTTTCAGAGCACTTAACAAAATCTATGGCAATATCTTCTATTTCCCTAAGTTTTTTCTTACCCTTTTGGGAAAGGTAGATGGATTTTTTACGCATATCTTCAGAATTAACTTTTCTCTCAATCAGTCCATCTCTTTGTAGTCTATCTAGTAGACCTGTCATTGTTGATTCTCTAATATGCATATATGAAGCTAAATCTTTTTGAGTAATAGATTCAGACTTACTTATGTAGTACATAGCAACACACTGACTCCTTGTAACTCCGTATGACAAAACAACATTGTTAAAAGAGTCTGCAATTTCCTTTGATGCAATAGTTATAGCAAAAGCTATATCTTCTTCAAAATTCATCATAACAATCTCCTTACTAGGCTATACTAAAAAACCTAATATCTTGGGATAAAAATACAATCCCAGATTACCATTATAACAACTTTATCACCAGTTGTAAAATAAGGTTATTTAGCTAACCATTATTCCATCAGGATTCTAGAATATTTTCCTAGAACCCTGACTATGGTTATAATTAGTTTGAGCTATTTTACCTAGCTTGGTCCTTGCTTGCCTCAGATATCTTATCACTATTTTCTGTATTCACATCTGGATTTTTCTCATTGATAAAATTGTCTTTGGTATCTTCAGACTTATTTTTATCGCTGACTTCTTCTTTTTGATTCTCATTTGCTAATTTATGGTCATTATCTTTTACCACTATACCTTGATTATAATTATCCCTATCCATTTTGTCAACATCGCTAGGGTTTTCTTCATCTTCTTTAGAAGAATCCTCTAATTTCTTTTCTAACTCTTCATCAGAAAGGACTTCAGGTAGCTTGCCTTTGTGGCTAATTTTTCCATCAACTTTTTCAAATTCACTAAGATTTATTGCTACAGAATCATCACCAGAGTAGATATAAATATCATTTCCGACTTGAAGTATCCTAGTAGAATCATTAATCTTATAGTATTCTTTGAGATATTCGACTACTTCCCAACCTTCTACTTGTGGTTGGTATTGCAAGTCTGTTCCAGGATTTTCAATCTTATATTTCATCGCAGCAACAACGTCCTTGGCTGTGTAAGGGCCAAATTCCTTAGCCTTTTCCTTTTGGATAATTTGTTTTATAGTTATGGCGTGGTAATGACCCCCATGAAGCCAATAAAATACATTCTTCCTTAGCCCATCAGAGCCATAGACTTCTTTGCCATCATTTGGAACATCCCCATAGGCTTCCATACTCTTTAAGTTATCGTCCATGTAGGATTTTATTTTATTATCAATGATTTGTGCTCTAACATCTGCATAGGTAAAGATTTCCCTATCATCAACCTTAATATCTGAGTTGTGGTTGCTTTCGTCGATGTATTCCGCATTTGGATAGTGGGCTTTTGGATTAGTATTTACTACAGTTTCATTTCCATCCTTATCATACAAGTGCCAGTGGTCGCCATGGTCAATTATTCTAACTATATTTTCTGGCCATTGGTCTTTATTTTTTTCAGGTTTAGGGTTCTCCTCATTAGGTTGAGGTTTTTTATCTTTCTCATAATCTCCAAAAAAGGCTTTAGGATATAGTTTTCTAGGGTCTTGGTAGGTTATTGATTCCCTTCCCTTAGAATCAAAGATATGATAGTGGTTCTCGTGCTTTAGAATTTTTACTATATCGAAAATATCTGCTGGTTGTTGACCAATAATATTTACAATTTTCATCTCCCTTATATCCTTAATTCTTTGCTCTTCTTGGGAAAGTTGAGGCTTTTCTTGATCCACTTTTGGTGGTTTGACCGAAGGTTCTTCTTCTTTCCTTTGACTTGAACCGTGGCTACCATGATAGATGCCAAATTCAGCATCAGGATACTTACTTCTTGGATCTACATAGGAGATATATTCATTTCCCTTGTTGGTGTAGATATGGTAGTGGTCTTGATGTTTTAGGATTTTTATTACCCTTTCCTGGTTTTTGTTTCCTTGTGGAATAACATCTTTGGGATCCTTTACCTTTACAAGTTTGTCAATATTTTTTAATTTATTTGATGAACTTGCACTTGGGCTACTCGTCCAAGTTTTTCCTGGTCTAGTTTTACTTGCTAGATGAGATGAACCACCGTGACTTCCTACATATTGACCAAAACTTGCATTTGGATATAGACTCCTTGGGTCTTCGTAGGAGATGTATTCGTTACCCTTGTTGGTATAAATATGGAAGTGGTCTTCGTGCTGGAGAATTTTCACTACATATTCTCCCTTATCTTCAAGATTTTCTTTTATTTTTCTAGCATTAGTTGCACTTTTTCCATTAGAGCTAGCACTTGAACCATGGCTACCATGATAAACTCCAACTCTAATATTCGGAAATTGGGCTGATGGGTCTTCATAGGTTAGGTATTCATTTCCATCTCTAGTATAGACATGCCAGTGGTCGCCATGTTTTTTGATTGAAACAACGTCCATGCCACTCAAAACATTTTTTGAAACGACACTAACTAGATCCATTGCCTTATCTCCCATTTTTTCTGGATCGGTGTAGGTAATGTGCTCTTTGCCATCCTTGGTGAAAACGTGCCAATGGTCGCCGTGTTTTACAACTCTTACTATATCTTCTTTCTTGATTTCTGAATCTATCAATACTTCTGTAGTCTTATCTTTCTTGTAGCTAGTTTTCTTACTAACAAAGCTTGTTTGATTTTTCATTGCTTCATTTTTTGTGCCATCCTTTTTGCCAAAAAGGGAACAAGATGAAAGTATGACTGCCGAAAGAGAACAGACAGCCATAATTTTTCCTATATGCATTTTTTTCATATTAATTCTCCTATTTATTTTTTACTAGCATGATTATAAGTAAGCATGCTACTGATATTAAAACAATTACTGAACCAGGTCTTAGGTTATAATGATAAGAAAGTAAAAGACCAAGGTAAACATAAACGAGGGATAAAATTATAGACAAGATAAGACTCGCCTTGTAGGTTTTCCTTAGTTCAATAGCTGTAAGGGAAGGAATCACTAAAAGTGATGATACAATCAATGAGCCTATTGTTCTTGCAGATATTGAAACTGTAATTGCCGTTAATATTGTGAGCATAAAATTGATAAAGCTCGTGTTGATGCCCATAATTCTTGCAGCTTGTGGATCAAAAACACTTAGGTAAAGTTTTTTGTAAAGAAGTCCATAGCAAAGTAAAACTATGGCAGCTATTACAAGTACCAAATAGAACTCTCCATCGCTAATGGTTACAATAGAACCAAAAAGATAGGATGAGATAGAATTTGTATTTTCCACCAAAGATGAGAAAATTCCTGCAAGTCCAATTGATGCAGCAAGAATTATAACAGTTGAAACTTCTTGGTAATTTTTTAATTTATTTCTAATAAATTCAATCAAAACTCCAGCCACTATACAAGAAATTATAGCGGTAGATAGAGGGTTGAAACCAAATGCAAGACCTATAGTAAGACCTGCTAGGGATGAGTGAGATAAGGTATCTCCAATTGTTGAAAGTCTTTTTATAAGAATTGATTGACCCATACAAGGTAGGATTATAGCAAGTATCCCCCCTACTATAAAGGCCCTTCTCATAAATTCATATTGAAATATTTCTAACATATCTTACTCCAATACATCCTCAAGCCTTGATTTATCAATTAGTGTCGCTTTTTTATCACAAATTTTGAAGGCATAATCAACATAAAGGCTTGCCTGTCTTAAATCGTGAGTTACAATCACAACTGTCTTATCATCTTGGGTCATTTTCTTCAAAAGCTCAAAAAGCTCCTTAGAAAAACTCTTATCAATCCCAGTTGTAGGTTCATCCAAGAGAATTAGCCTAGCATCTTTAATAAGGGCAAGGAGAAGGCCTAGTCTTTGAAGTTGTCCCCCTGATAATTCGCTTAGAGCTTTATGTTTATGGCCTTTTAGACCGACTTCATCAAGAAGCTTATCCACATCCTTTTGCACTTTAAGAAAAGATGCATGAATCTTTACAGCTTCTTCTATTGTAGTGGGAAAAGTCTTGTAGGATTTTACAGCATCTTGGCTGATATAAGCTATATCAGAAAAATGATTGTTCTCTTCAATGTTATCTCCAAAAATCCTTATCTCCCCTCTATCCTTTCTCAGGTTTGAAAGAAGAAGATTGATAAGGGTGGACTTTCCTTCCCCATTGCCTCCAACAATAGCTACAAAGTCACAAATACCTATTTCTAAGTTTAAACCTTCAAGAATTTTTTCCTTATCATAGGCAAAGTCAAGGTCCTTGATAGAAATAGCCTTATTCATTGAAAGACGCCACAAGATTCTTCAAATTCTCCCTCATAAGGTTGATATATCCCTTTTGGGCTTCTTCCTCTGTGAGGTTTTCTAGGGTGTAAAGGGTTGATGTTTTAGTATTAGTATTTTTCGCTAAAGTTTCTGCAACCTTAGGGGTTGCCTTTCCTTCAAAGAAAATTGTCTTAATATTATGTGCCTTTACAAAGTCGGCTATAGTTTTTAATTGTTTGGCTGATGGTTCATCTTCTGGAGATATTCCAGTAACAGCAACTTGCTTTAAACCATAATCATCTGCCAAATAGTTAAATGCAGCATGGCTTACAACAAAATACTTATCTTTTGACTTAACCTTGGCAAGCTCATCCTCAAACTCCTTATCAAGGGCAGCAAATTCTTTAACAGACTTATCCAAGTTTGCCTTGTAGTAAGCATCATTTGCTGGATCTATCGCAGAAACTTTCTTATAGATTGTATCAAGCTCTTCCATGGCATTTTTAATAGATAACCATGTGTGAGGGTTAATTGATTTTTGCTCACTAGCTTCATCAGAACTGTCCAAAAGTGAAAGACCTTGGGATAAGTCAAGGAATTTATCGTCATCATTAATGCTCTTTTTCAAGTCATCAATAAAGCTTTCCATGCCTGCTCCATTATAGACAACAAGGTCTGCTCCAGTAAGATTTTTCATATCATCAGTTGATAGTTCAAAAGAATGAGGTTCTTGGTTGGCCTTTATAATTGTTCTGACCTCCATCTTATCTCCAACAATTCTTTTAGTTAAATCCTCAACTGGATAAAAGGTCGTATACACAATCTTTTTTCCATTATTATCTTTTCCTGCATCTGACTTTGTTTGCTCATTCTTGGAACAAGAAGTACAAGCAAAAACACAAATTATAGCTAAAACCATTAGGCTTTTAAAATATTTTTTCATAATTCCTCCATCTGCAATTCATTTGCATTATATAATTTATCACTTTTTTTTACATTTGCAAGCCGTTCGCATTAATTTTTTTGTCACAAAAATAGAGCAAGCCAAGCTCACCCTACTTACGCCTATTCTATTCCTTTTTCAATAGTTTGTGTATTCATTTCATTGGCAAGTCTTATAAGATATTGAGTCCCCTCATCTAAATTTGCCATTTTTTCTTCACTAGCCAGATATGGACTTGCTACATAAGTTTCATCTAGGGTTCCATATTGGTCGTAGGATCTATCCACAATTGTTGAATGGAAGCGTGATGACGCTATCTTCGTCTTCTTGCCAGCTTCCTTTACAATATTCGCTTCAACAAGAAGGCCTTGCTCAACCCTATAGTCCCCCTCAAATGATTCTGCCTTTTGGTTGGAAAGTAAATTGCCAAGCGAGTAATAGATAATTCCCTTCCTACCATCTTTGCTTTCATATTCTTCCATAGGTTGGATAACATGAGGGTGGTTGCCTATAACCATATCCGCTCCCCAATCTATCATATTTCTTGCAAGGTCAATCTGATAGGCTTCAGGATAGGATGAATATTCCACACCCCAATGAGGATATACTACCACAAAATCAACCTCGTCTTTTATTCCCTCTATATCTTTTTTAATCTGGTCAGCATCAAGCCTATTCACCATTTTTTCTTTATCTTCCGTATCAAGGAGGCCATCTAGTCCATTTAAGTTCTCAGCATAAGAAAAAATTGCAAGCTTTATTCCATTTACTTCTTTTATGATGTATGGAGTATAGGAAACCTTGCTAGTTCCAACATGACTAATCCCATGACTTTCTATAGAATCAATTGTTGATTTTAGACCCTCAATCCCTGTATCTAGGCAGTGGTTGTTTGCTGTCGTCATAACATCAACCCCCATATCCTTTAGGGCCAAGTAAATATTAGGGCTGGAATTGAAAGTCGGATAACCAGAAAGCTCCATATTAGGATTTACTGAAAATTCGTTATTGACCATAAAAAAATCAAAGTCTTTGGCAAAACTTTTGAGGTCCCTAAAAGATTGTGAATAATCGTAAACTCCTCCACCAAAATTAAGGGCATAATCGTTTATAGGCATATGAGGAAGAACATCCCCTCCAAAAAGAAGTTTTGCTTTCTTTATTTCATTTTCATCTCTTTTATTTTCTCCTGAACTTTTTTCCTTCTTCTTAGTTTCTTCTTCCCTAACTTCCTCTAAAGCTCGATTTATAGCCTTATCCAAGTCTATTTTCTCGTTTTTTTCTGCCTTGTTTTGTCCACAAGAGGCAAGGATTATTGCCATAAAAACTACAAGGCTCAATTTTTTTAATATATTTTTCATAATTTACTCCGCATGTGGTGATATCTTCAAATCTAGGAAGAGATCATTGTATAAGATTGTGCTTTCCTTATCCAAAGCTTTGAAAACTTCAAGCTTATTTATAATTTCATCATCAGGATAAAGTGTTTTATCCTCTCTTGCCTCAGGATCAATTGAATCCAAAGCCTTTTTATTTGGCGTTGCATACCATATATAATCAGCATTTTCTGCGGCATTTTCAGGTCTCAGCATAAAATTAATAAAGGCATAGGCTGCTTGTTGATTTTTGCTAGTCTTAGGTATTACCATATTATCAAACCATATGTTGGACCCTTCCTTGGGAATTGTATAGGCCAAATCACTATTAGCATCTATAGCGTTTGACGCATCTCCAGAGAAGGTTATGCCTACATTCGACTCTTCAAGAGCCATATACATCCTTATTTCGTCAGCAAGAATTGCCTTAACATTGCCCATAAATCCTATCAATTCGTCACGAACTTTTATCAAGGTCTGTGGGTCAGTAGTATTTAAGCTAAGTCCATCAGCGAGTAGTCCTATTCCTAGAGTTTCCCTCGCTCCATCAAAGCTCAAAATCTCTCCCTCAAACTTCTTATCCCACAAGTTTTTCCAAGAAGAAAAATCTTCTTGGGAATATTTTTTAGTATTGTAGACTATGCCAAAGGTTCCCCATAAGTATGGAATGGAGTATTCATTACCAGGGTCATAGGCGAGATTAAGAAATCTCTCATCAATATTGGCGAGTCCCTCGATTTTCTTGTGGTCGATTTTTTCCAAAAGTCCTTGGTCTCTCATCATTTCAACAGCATATTCACTAGGAATACAGATATCAAAATTAGTAGATTTCTGCTTGATTTTTGTTATCATAGCCTCATTAGAATCATAAGTTTCCATTACAACCTTGTAGCCTGTTTCTTTTTCAAACTTGCTAATCAACTTTGGGGCTATGTAATCTCCCCAATTGTAGAGGTAGAGAGTTTTTGAATCTGATATTTGTCCACTTCCAATAAGCATAAATTTAAGAGCCAATAAAACTACTATTACAAAAATGGATCCTAGGAAAAATTTATAAACCTTATTCATCTACTACCTCCTTCTTGAAAAGTATTTTCTTTCTGGCTAATAAAATAATAAACTACAACTAAGGCTAGAGATATTAAAAACATCAGAGTCGATAGGGCGTTTATTTCAAGGGATATTCCCGTCCTTACTCTCGAATAAATCTCAACTGAAAGGGTCGTAAAGCCTGAACCAGTAACAAAGAAGGTAACTGCAAAGTCGTCTAAGGAATAAGTAAGAGCCATGAAAAAGCCTGTAAGGACTCCTCCTGTAATATTGGGTAGAATTATCTTGTTTAAAATAGTAAAGTCACTCGCTCCCAAATCCTCTGCAGCAAGAATCATTGATTCATTTAAGGCAAAAAGCCTAGGCAAAACCATAAGCACAACTATAGGTATCGAAAAGGCCACATGGGATAAGAGAACAGTCATAAATCCCATAGGAATTTTTATCAAAAAGGTAAACAGCACTAAAAAGGAAGCCCCCATCATTACATCGGGCATTACCATAAGGACTGAATTGAAATTAAGAACCCTCTTTCTAGCCCTCTCATTTTTCAAATAATAGATAGCTATAGCTCCTATAGTCCCTATAATTGTCGCAAGAAGCGATGACAAAAGACCCAAAATAATGGTATTTATTACAATCACCCAAAGCCTAGTATCCTTAAAAACTTCCTGGTAGTGGCTGGTAGAAAAACCGTCAAAGCTATTCATACTGCTTCCACTATTAAAAGAATAGAAAATCAAATAAGCAATTGGAAGATACAAAAGGATAAAGATAAATATTAGGTAGAGGTTCGATAATTTAAAAGTTTTTTTCATCGCTTATTATCCTTTCTTGTATTTAGCACACTCATTACCACAAACATCAGAACTATCAACACAAGACCAATAGTTGCCCCCATGCCCCAGTTTTGCGTTACTAGATAATGCTCTTCTACTGCCGTTCCTAGGGTTATAATTTTATTTCCTCCAATAATCCTTGTTATAAGGAAAAGTGAAAGTGATGGGATAAAAACTGCCTGACTTCCAGCAATGACTCCATCCATGGACAAAGGCAAGATGATTTTCCTAAAAGTCTGCCACTTGCTAGCTCCCAAGTCCTCGCTTGCTATCAAATATTCTTTTGGTATAGAATCAAGCGACCTAAAGATTGGTAAAATCATAAAGGGAAGTTCCACATAAGATGCTACCAGAACAAAGGCTGGATTTGTAAACAAGAATCCCCTACTTGCCATACCAAAAATTTGGGCAATAGGCCCTTGTTTGCTCAAAAGTCCTATAAAAGCATAAGCCTTCAACAATAAGTTAATCCAAGTTGGCAAAGTTACCAAAAGTAGGTAAAACTCCTTGTTCTTTGAACTTATAAGAAAATATGCAAAAGGATAGGACAAGACCAAGGTAGTCATAGTGATAAGAAAAGCTGTCAAAAACGAATTAAGAGTCATCCTCACATAATTACCTGACACAAAGTAGGCAATATAATTATCTAAGGTGAATTTGCCATAAATATCAAAAAACGATTGATAAAATAACATTCCTATAGGAGCTATGATAAAAAGAACAATCCAAACATAATATATAATTGAAAGTCCCCTATATTTTCTATTCATCATCCTCTCCCAGAGAATATTTCTCAATCCTCTTATCAAATTCATCTTCTGACTCGTTAAATCTCATTACATGGATATCTCCAGGGTCTATTGAAATTCCAACTACATCTCCTTCTTGGAAATTCTTGGTTGTGTGGATTTTCCACCTAAAGTCATTCTCATCAAAGCAAATTAACTCGTTAAAAACACCCCTAAACATAACATTATCAATAGTCATCTTAATATCTGCATCTTCTGACTTAGAAACCGAAATATCCTCAGGTCTTATAACGACTTCTACCCTCTCTCCTTTTGGAATACCTGCATCCTCACAGGAGAAAGTTTTGTTAGAAAACTCTACCAAATAATCATCCTTCATAACAGCCTCAAGAATATTTGATTCGCCAATAAATTCTGCTACATACCTATTGATTGGCTCATCGTAAATATCCGTAGGACTACCAGATTGGACAATCTCTCCCTTATCCATAACAAAAATTTCATCCGAAAGAGCCAGAGCCTCCTCTTGGTCGTGAGTTACAAAAACAAAGGTGATACCTAGCTCCCATTGGATATTAGAAAGAAGAACCTGCATGGACTTTCTTAGTTTCATATCAAGGGCTGATAAGGGTTCATCAAGTAGGAGCACATCTGGCCTATTCACAATAGCACGGGCTATAGCAACCCTCTGCCTCTGCCCCCCTGACATTTGAGAAATCTTTCTTTTTTCAAAACCTCCAAGATTAACCATCTCAAGAGCCTTTTTGACCTCTTGGCTAATAACCTTCTTGTCAACCTTCTTAATGTTTAAGCCAAAGGCGACATTATCATAGACATTCATATGAGGAAAAAGCGAGTAATTTTGAAAAACTGTATTGACTTTTCTCTTATTGGCTGGAGTCTCGTTAACATTTTCTCCATTTATGTAAACATCGCCACTAGATTGGTCGACAAAGCCTGCTATTATATTCAAAATTGTAGTTTTTCCACAACCTGAAGGCCCCAAAAGTGTATAAAACTTTCCCTTCTCAAGTTCCAAATCAACAGTCTTTAGGACGAGCTCGTCATCATAAGACTTGCTAACTGCTTTTAAAACTACACTCATGTCTTTATATTTCTTATCCATAGGCACCTACTTTCTTCTTATCTCTTAAATGAGTATACCATATTTATGTAAAGATTTTTAGGATTTATGTTTTAATCTTAACTACATCTTACTCTAAAAGGATACTTGACCATAGAAAACGTTTGATTTATAATAAATATAGAAATATACATAAAAGTTGCATATATAAGCTGTTAATACATTGATTTTAGGATATATTATGACTACTTACAAGGAATTAATTAAAAGTGAACTAATACCTGCCTTTGGATGCACAGAACCAATCGCCATAGCCTATGCTTCCGCCAAGGCAGCAGAAACTTTGGGAAGTATACCTCAAAAAATTATAGCAAATCTATCAAGTAATATTATCAAAAATGCAAATTCTGTAACAGTACCAGGCACAGATGGCAGGAGAGGAATCAAAATATCCCTTGCAGTAGGCTCTATTCTTTGCGATTCAGCAAAGGGATTGGAGCTTTTGTGTGGAATTGATAAAAATAAGTTACGTCTGTGTGATGAAATGATAGCTGATGAAAAAATCGAAGTTAATTTGCTAAAAGATAAGGCTGGGCTTTTTATTGAAGTTGCTTGTATAGATAATAATTCTTCTGCTATAGTAACTATAGCCAATAGCCATACTAATATAGTTAAGATAGAGAAAAATGGTGAAGTTATTTTTGAAAAAAAACAAGCTTTAAGTGATGAAAGTCCCTTAGATTTTTCCTTCAATAAAATATATGATTTTGCTCGAACTTGCGACTATAATGACATAAAAGAAATTTTAGATAGGCAGATAGAATACAATCAAAAAATTGCTAATGAGGGACTTATAAATAATTGGGGTGCAAATATTGGAAAGCTTATTCTAAAAAATAATTCGACAAACTATTACGAAAAGCTTGTAGCCTTCGCAGCAGCAGGTTCTGATGCTAGGATGAATGGATGTGAGCTTCCTGTTGTTATAAATTCTGGATCTGGCAATCAAGGAATCACAGCCTCTGTTCCAATCAGCATCTATGCTAAGGACAAGGACTTTTCAGATGATGATTTGTATAGGGCTTTAATTTTTTCAAACTTGATTTCTCTCTATATAAAAAATGAAATAGGCAAACTCTCCGCCTATTGTGGAGTTGTATCTGCATCTGCTGCTGCCATAGCTTCTATAGCCTTCATAAACAAGGAAAATAAAAAGATAATCGAAGAAACTATTAGCAATTCCCTAGCAGTTAATTCTGGGATAATATGTGATGGAGCCAAGGCTTCTTGCGCTATGAAAATAGCATCAAGTCTTCGAAATGCAATCCTTGCCTACATCCAAGCTCAAAGCAATAATTCTTTCAAGATAGGCGATGGAATAGTGATGGAAGATATAGATAAAACAATCGAAACCATAGGTCATATCGCAAGGTTCGGTATGAAAACTACTGATGAAGTCATCCTAGCCGAGATACTTCACGAAAAAAATCGCCCCGACTAGTAACCTGGGACGATTTTTTGATTTATCCAATAATTTCAAGAGCTAGTTTATAATTTTCCTTTAAAGCCTTGCAAGATTTGTCGAACATTTCTTGTTCCCTATCATCTATTGGCATTTGTAGGATTTTCTCTGCACCATTTTTGCCAACAACTGTTGGAACTCCAGTATATAATCCTTCGTTCTTGTACTCTCCCCTTAGGTAGCTTGAGGCCATCAAGACCCTCTTCTCATCAAGGAGGATTGCCCTAGTAAAGGCTAGCATACAATTTGCTATACCAAAATGAGTTGCTCCCTTGCCCTTAATAATCTTAAAGGCCTTATCCCTAATCAATTCACCCACTTCGTCTTTGTAGGCATCATCGATTTTATCAATAAATTCACTGATATTAATTCCATTTACATTGGCATTTGACCAAACTGCAACAGAAGAATTGCCATGCTCACCTATAACATAGGCATTGATATCTGCCACATTGAACTTGCTAGCTAGGGCAAGATATTGGGCAAATCTCGCAGTATCAAGGCTTGTTCCAGTTCCCACAATTTTTTCCTTAGGAAAACCAGACACTTCTGCCACAACTCTTGAGATTACATCAACAGGATTTGTCGCAAGGAGAATTACTCCGTCATAGCCTGCTTCAACAACCTTTGGGATTGTATCAACAACCATTTGACTGGCAATTTTTATATCATCAAGCCTATTTACAAGATTTTTTTGGCTATTGCCATAGGCAAGAACAACGAGATCACTATCCTTGCAATCCTCAAAACTTCCTGTCTTTACAAGGGTTGGAGAGCTAGTTAAAACTGTAGCATCAAGTAGGTCATTAACATCTGCTATCTCCTTATCTTTTCTTATATCAATTATGGCAAGTTCGGTAGCAAGCCCTGAGTTTACCAAGGCAAAAGCATAAGAACTTCCCACAAATCCATCACCAATAAGAACAACTTTATTTCTCTTAGTCATAAATTTCCTCCTGATTAATTTTACTTTTCATATGCATTGTACACTATTTGGACAAACTGACCAAACAAATATCTAGGGTATAGTTTTAGTAAGGAAAAAGACTAGGAGGAAAAATGGCGGAAAATAACAATAGTCGATTAGCAAATGCTAAAAAAGTCAAAAACGATGAATTTTACACTAGGCTTACGGATATTGAACAAGAATTAAGATATTATCGAAAACATTTTAAAGGAAAGACAGTTTTTTGTAATTGTGATGACCCTTTTGAATCAAATTTTTTCAAGTATTTTGTTCTTAATTTTAATAGACTAGGACTTAAAAAATTAATAGCGACTTGTTATGCGACTTCTCCTATAGCAAATCAGCAACTAAGCTTATTTGATGTTTTAGGTGGTGATGAAGCTAACAAAGGAAAGCCTTATAAGGCTGTTGTCACTAAAATTTATGATGCCACAGGTGATGGAGGTATTGATATGCTTGATGTGGCAGAATTATTTAAAATAGGAGAAAACCAGCTAACAGAATTAGCAGGTGATGGGGATTTTAGAAGTGATGAATGTATAGAACTTTTGAAAGAATCAGATATCGTTGTAACAAATCCACCTTTTTCTTTATTTAGAGAGTATGTGACTATTCTTATGGATTACGAAAAACAATTCGTCATAATGGGAAATAAAAACGCTATTACTTATAAAGAGTTTTTCCCTCTACTAAAGAGTAACAAAGTTTGGGTTGGAGCAACATCACTTAATGGTGGAAGATGGATGATTATGCCAGGTAATGTTGAAATTCAGAGCAAAAAGACAAAATTAGATACAAATGGTGATATTATTTTAAATGTAGCAGGTGTTTGCTGGTTTACAAATCTTGATATTAAGAAACGTCATGAAGACTTAATTTTAATTAAAAGATATAACGCCGAAGAATATCCTAAATATGATAATTACGATGCAATTGAAGTTTCAAAGGTTAAAGATATTCCTTATGATTATGAAGGCATTATGGGAGTTCCTATTACTTTTATGGATAAATATAGTCCATATCAATTTGAAGTATATGGAGCAACTGAAAGCGAGGGAAAGGGGTTTTCAAATGGACTGTGGCATGAAGACTCGGGAGTATCCCAGCCCCTTGTTGACGAGAAAAGAAAATATAAACGAATATTTATTAAAAATCTTCACCCAGAACCAAGAAACGAGGACTAAAATGATTATAGAAGAAAGAAAAGTAACTGTTGGAGAGGTTGCAGAAGGCTATTTTAACGATGCCGAAGAAGGTGTAACAGGATATGACGATAGACTTGATATTAGACCAAAGTATCAAAGGGAGTTTGTATATCCTGATGATAAAAGAAATGAGGTTATCCGTTCTGTTTTAAAAGGATTACCACTAAATGTAATTTATTGGGCAAGAACTGGAGGGGATTCTTATGAAATTCTAGATGGTCAACAGAGAACAATATCGCTTTGTGAATATGTAGATGGGAGTTTTTCTGTTGATGGTAAGTATTTTATGAATTTACCTACAGATATTCAAGAAAAAATTTTAGCCTACGAACTTTTTGTTTACGTTTGTGATGGAACTGATAGCGAAAAGCTTGAATGGTTTAAAATAATTAACATAGCTGGCGAAAAACTAACAGACCAAGAATTAAGAAATGCAGTTTATGCAGGGTCTTGGACTACGGATGCTAAGAGGTATTTTTCAAAAACAGGGAGTGCTGCTGATGGTTTAGCTGGCGATTATTTAAAAGGTTCTTCAATTAGGCAAGAATACCTTGAAACTGCTCTATCTTGGGTATCTTCTCGTGAAGGGATTTCTATCGAGGAATATATGGCTAAGCATATGCACGATCCAACAGCTTTTGAACTATGGTCATATTTTCGTTCTGTTATCGAGTGGGTTCAGGCAATTTTCCCTAAGGTAAGGAAGGAGATGAAGGGTCTTCCTTGGGGGCTTTATTATAATCAACATGGAAGCAGGAAGGACCTTGACCCTGTTAAGCTTGAGGATGAAGTTCAAAGATTAATGGGCGATGAAGATGTTACTAAGAAGAGTGGTATTTATAATTATCTACTGACTGGCGATGAAAAATCCCTAAACATTAGAAGTTTTGACAGACGAGATAAGCTAGCAGCCTACGAAAGACAGGGCCATAAGTGTGCTGGTTGTGGCGAAAAGTTTGACTTTGACGACCTTCAAGGCGACCATATAATTCCTTGGAGCAAGGGTGGGAAGACTATAGCAGAGAATTGTCAAATGTTGTGTGGGGATTGCAATATAAAAAAGTCTAATCACTAAGGTTGAGGTTTGTAGGCTATGAAAGCAGATTTTCTTGACGTCCCCTCCCATGTTTTTTGAGATTTACTTAAACCAGACGAGTTTTTTGGCTCTTTTTGAAAAGCCTAGTCAATTCTGTCTATTCCCTTTATGGGAAATCATCCATATCTTGACAAGGGCATATGAAAGATAAAGCTCCCACAAGTTTTTTGTGGGAGCTTGGTTTTTGCTTTTATTTGTCAGGGTTTTTGAATCCTTCTTCTACTATCTCTTCTCCATTGCAAGTATTGAATTTTTTGCCATTAAATTCTTCAATTCCGCAATATTCTCCATCTTTAATATTCTTTTCTTCTTCTTTTTTTATATCTTTTTTTTCAGTCATAAACTCCTCCTTGACTATTTAATTTTTACCCATTTTTTCTATCTTCAAATATTTTTAGGATATCTTCATATACTAGCATCTTATTTGTTTCATTCAAAATTTCATGACGCATTTTGTTGTAGGTCTTGTTATAAATATTTTTGTATCCCACTTCCTTTAGGAGCTTTAGGGATTTTTTGACTCCATTTTCTCCCTTGCTTATGATATCATCTCTTCCTGTTAGGTTGTAGATTGGAAGAGTCCTATTTTTTGTCCTATACTTTGATTTTGGGGATAAGTTTTTGTTTATTTCGATCAAGGTTTTTGTGTATCCTAGGGTAAATTCAAAGATTCTTAGCCTATCCTTATATTTTACCTTCCTATTTTCCTCGTCATATGAAATAAAGTCTAGACTATCCTTGCCACTTCCTACCAGGTAGTGAATTACATTTGACCTTTGGTATTTTCCTAGGTAGAAGCAAAGGATATTGGCGAGAAAATAGGCTGGATATGAGAATATATCTTGGGGTGGAGTTCCTGTCAAAATAAGTTTATCAACTAAGTCGTCATTATCTATTAGGAAAACTCTGGCTGTCATTGAGCCCATAGAGTGGCCTAGCATATAGATAGGTGCATGGGGATATTTTTCTTTCATATACCTTGTTATCATAGCCGTATCATTTACAAGTTCGCTCGCTCTTTCCATGTGCCCATTTGGGTATTTTTCGCTAAGGGATTTGCCGTGCCCTCTGTGGTCGTGGATTACTACTGCATATCCTCTATCGTTTAGGTAATTGGCAAAGTCCATGTAGTTTCCTCCATGCTCACTCATCCCGTGGACTAGTTGGACAACTGCCTTAGGGTTTGGATTTTCAAGCTCTCTTACAAAAGTATCGAAGCCATCAGCCCCTGTCAGATAATATTCCCTATAATTGTCAATTTTTCTTACGTCAATTTTCTTATAGAATTTCCTTCCAACATTGATAGACCTGTACCTTCTTTCTCCTATGTAATAATAGACTTGTGGGATAAGGACTAGGGCAATAATTATTAAAAAATATTTCATAAATCCTCCTTTTCCTATTTATACCCAAAAATAATCCCCTAGCTAGCTAGGAGATTATTTCTTAGTGGGTCGCTCCACCTGTTATGGTCAAATCTTTTTTGTACTCGTATTTAACTATTGCTCTAACAGCTGCATTTAGGCCCTTAACTATATCTTTTAGGTTCATAGACGCTGTGTCTTTTTTGTCTAAGACTTGGTCTGGTAGGTAAGGAACGTGGATAAAACCAGCCTTGATGTTTCCGTATTTTTCTGCTAGATAAAGGTCTTGATACATTACATGGTTACAAACAAAAGTCCCAGCAGTGTTTGAAACTGAGGCAGGAACCCCCTCCCTTTTTATTTCTTCAACCATAGCCTTGATTGGTAGGCTTGCAAAGTAGGCATTTTTACCATCTTCCCTTATCTTGACATCAATTGGTTGGTTGTTTTCGTTATCAGGGATTCTCGCATCGTCTTCATTTATAGCAACTCTTTCAACAGTTATGTCATATCTTCCACCAGCTTGACCTACAGATAGGATTGCATCGGGTCTTATTTCTTTGATTTTTTCTTCTATTAGAGCTGCCGACTTGTGAAATACTGTTGGGATTTCAAGCTTATGAATTTCTGCACCTTCAATATTTTCATCAATTCTTTTAACTGCTTCTATAGCTGGATTTGTTGCTTCTCCTCCAAATGGATCAAAGCCTGTAATTAAAATTTTCATTTTACCTCCTAAAAGGCCCAAAATCTCATCAACAATATATGAACAAGTATCAAAATTATTGAAAGTAGGGCTTGGTCTTTGATTATCTTATTTTTATCTTTCATTTCCAATAGGGCTACTGGCAAGAGATTGAAATTGCCTGCCATTGGTGTAAGAAGGGTGCCGCAATAGCCAGATGTCATTGCAAGTGCTGCTGCAATTGCTGGATTTGCACCTTGAGCTAGGACGAAGGGAACTCCAATTCCCGCAGTAATTACTGTGAAGGCTGCAAAGGCATTTCCCATTATCATTGTGAAAATCACCATGCCAAGCACATAAGCAATAGCTCCTGTCCAAGGGTTGACTGTTGGAATTATTCCTCCTATAATCTTTGCTATCACATCTCCAACTCCTGCTGCCGCAAAAATTGCCCCGAGGGCTGCAAGAAGTTGGGGCAAGATTGCAACTACTCCAACTTGTTGAACCATCCTGTCGGATGAATTGAGCATATCCTTAAAGCTTGATTTTGTCATAATCATAGCATAACATATAGCAATTATTGCTGTAAGTCCTAGAACTGAGGAAGATGATTCTGGGATTATCTTGGCTATCACAATGGCAAGGACTGCCATAACAATTACTGGAAGAAATACCTTGCCGCCAAGCCTCTTGCTTGAAGCGATTTGTACTTTCTCATTAACTTCCTTGATCCCCTTAATCTTTATTCCATCTACCAATGATATGAGGGCAATCAAAACTACAAGCCCTCCACTAATTTTTGGTGGAAGCACCTTACCTAGGGCAAAGAGTATGCCAAGGATTAGCCAAAAACCTACGGTAGTGGCCTTCTTATCCCTAGAAGAATCCTTACTCGTCCTATAGGCAGTATAGAAGAATTGTAAGCCTATAATAACAAAAATAGCCTCCAAAAACATTGGGAAAAATTCTGCTGGTGTAAGTTTACTCATCCTTATCTCCTTTAATCTTCTTATCATCAATAATGTTTTTTAAAACTCCAAGAACTAGGGTGATTATAGCGATAGGAATTGAATATTGGGCAAGCTCTATATTTGTTACCTTATAACCAAGCTCAGCCATAGTTCCAACCATCATCAACACTCCAGCTGCACCGACAAAGGTATTTTGAGCAAAGAAATTACCAAAATTCTCCATAGCTGCTGCACGAGACTTTAGCTTCTCCCTCTCCTCATCAGATATAACCCCATGTTTTTTCCTAGCTGATGCCTCTGCCATAGGAAAAATTATCGGTCTTACAAATTGAACCAAACCATAAATCCTCATTGACAAAAAGCCTGCTAGTTCTCTAAAGGCAAGATACACCGTAAGAAGTGCTCCAGCTGAGAGATTTTCTCTTTTCTTTACTATATTTTCTGCAACTTGCTTTAAGCCATGCTCTTCAGAAAGACCAATTACTGGCAAGGTTATTATAAATATCGTTACTATTCTTTGAGAAACAAAGCTTTGTCCAAGAATAGAAAGAAATTCACCAACACTCAATCCAGAAACTAAAGCAGTTACAAATCCCGCTAAGACTACCGTAAAGATTATATTTAATTTGAAAATAAAACCTAAAACGATAATCAGAATTCCTATTAACTTTATATATTCCATAAAATCTCCTTTCTTTTTTATTAAATATATTGTACCTTTAAAATTTATTAATAAAAATATTTATATAATTTCCCCCCCGCCAAAGCTAGTATAATAATAGAAAAGGAGAAAAACATGATAAGTAAAATTATTTCAGGAAAAGATGTTGAAAAAAACAAGGACGCTTTCATACTAGTCGACGTAAGAAGTCCAGAAGAATTTAAAGATGGCCACATCCAAGGAGCAATCAATATTCCCTTCGATGAAATCTTGGACAATTTGGATAAGCTAGACAAAGATTCACCAACCATCCTCTACTGTAGGTCCAACCAAAGAGCAGAGTTTGCATCCCTCGCCCTAAAATCAGCAGGCTATGAATACATCTACATAGGAGACGGAGTCGCCCTATATGACTATGATTTGGTAAAATAAAAGTATAGAAAAGTTCGCTTTACTAATTAGCAATTTGTTTATAAATAGTTTCAATTAAAATAAGGTACACCAATTAATCCCTGTCTCTTATACACATCTGACGCTGCCGACGACCTAACACAGGTGT